>DAHWBL010000129.1 GCA_027323595.1 Acetobacteraceae bacterium
GCATACACCATCCCCGGCAGCCGCGTGTCGATCGCGAATTGTGCTGAGCCGTCCACCTTCACCGGCACATCCACCCGCTTCATCGGCGTGCCGATGAATTTATACCGCTCGGGGGTCTTGATGACGGGCTCGGCGGTCAACACGATTTTGGCGGCATCGCCGGCGAGTTCGCCATAGCGCAACGTCCGGCCGCTCGGCGTGTGCGTGACCACGCTCATCGCCGCCGAACATTCGCCCGCCGGCACGCCCCAACGCGTCGCCGCGGCCTGGATCAGCCGCACCCGCGCGCTCGCGCCCACCTGCTGCATCCTGATGTGCGCGTCACGCACCGTGTGGCTGCCGACCGAGGACATGTCGCCATAGACATTGCCCTCGCGCCGGCTGCGCCCGGGCGAGCCATATTCCACCCGCACGCGCGACCAGTCGCATTCCAGCTCCTCGGTCACGATCATCGGCAGCGAGGTCATGCTCCCCTGCCCCAGCTCGGCGCGGGTGTAGCGAATAAGGATGCTGTCATCAGGATCGATGGCGATCCAGGCATCGATGTCATAGGGGCTGCTGTCGCCGTGGTCCCATGGCTGGGCGGCCACCGTCATGGCGCGCGCGCCGCGGCCGACAAGCCCCACCCCCACGGCGAGGCCGCCGGCCAGCGTGGCCCCGGTGCGGATGAAAAGGCGACGGCTGAGAGTGACAGATGCGTTCATGGCTTCCCCCTCAGGCTTTCATCATGTCGGCGGCGCGATGCACCGCCCGACGCAGCCGCTCATAGGTGCCACAACGGCAAATATTGGTGAGATTGCCGTCGATATCGGCATCCGTCGGATCGGGGATCTGCTGCAACAACGCCACCGTCGCCATGATCTGCCCGGACTGGCAATAGCCGCATTGCGGCACATCCTCGGCGATCCAGGCCTGCTGCACCGGATGGCTGCGATCCGCCGACAGCCCCTCGATGGTGGTGATGCTCGCGCCCTCCAGCGCGCCGATCGGCGCCGAGCAGGAACGCAGCGGCTGGCCGTCCAGATGCACGGTGCAGGCGCCGCATTCGGCCACACCGCAGCCGAATTTCGTGCCGGTGAGCCCGATGACGTCGCGCAGCACCCACAGCAGGGGGGTGTCCGGCTCGATGTCGATCTCGTGGCGCGTCCCGTTGACGGTAATGCTGATCATGCTGCCCCCTTCGCGTGCCCGATCGCCGGCGCATCTCAAAAACGCGCGCGGGCGATCACTGCATTCGATTGCAAACTAGCATAATCGCAGAGCCGGCCAAGCAGAAATTGCGCCGCCCACCCGATCAGGCAGCACGCACCGAGGTCACGAAGCCGTCAACCTCGCCCGACAATATCCCGGCCTGGCGCGACACCACCGCCGCCGCGTCCTGCACCTCGCGCGCCACCGTGCCGGTGCCATCGGCCACCGCGCTGACCCCGCCGATGGTGTCGGTCACCGCACGCACCGCGCCGGAGGTCTGCTGGATGTTGCGCGCGATCTCCGCGGTCGCCACGCCCTGCTCCTCCACCGCCGCGGCGATCGCCCCGGCCACCGCGCCGATCTCGCCAATGGTCACCACGATCGCCTCGATCCGCGCCACCGCCTCGCGCGTGGCGGCCTGAACCTGGCTGATCTGCCGGCTGATCTCCTCGGTCGCCTGCCCGGTCTGCCCGGCCAGCGCCTTCACCTCCGACGCCACCACCGCGAAGCCCTTGCCCGCCTCGCCGGCGCGCGCCGCCTCGATCGTCGCGTTCAGTGCCAGAAGATTGGTCTGCCCGGCGATGCCCTTGATCAGCTCGACGACATCGCCGATCCGGCTCGCGCTTTCCGCCAGCGCCCGCACGGTGACATCGGTGCGCCGCGCATCCTCGGTCGCGCGCAGGGTGATTTCGGCGGACTGGCCGACCTGGGTGCTGATCTCGCGGATCGACGCGCTGAGTTCCTCGGACGCCGCCGCCAGCGCCTGCACATTGCCCGCCGCCTCACCCGCCGCGCCGGCCACCGTGCCGGCCTGTTCGCCGGTTCGCGCCGCCGCGTCGGCCATCGAGGTCGCTGCCGCCTCCATCTGCCGCGAGGAGCCGGCAAGCTCGGTCACCAACGCCGCCACCCTGGCCTCGAAGCCACGCACCAGCGACTCCAGCCGCGCGGCACGTTCCTCCCGCCCGGCACGCTCGACCTGTTGCTCGGCCGCCGCCTGCTGCGCCGCCATCGCGCCCTGCCGCAAGGTCTCCACGGCCGCCGCCATCCGCCCGATTTCGTCGCGCCGCTCGCACGCGGGAACCACCAGCGCGAAGTCCGAACGGGCGATCCGCTCGATGACATCGCTCAGCGCCAGCACCGGCGCCACCAGACGCCGCGTCAGCAGGGCCAGCACCGCCACCACCGCGCCCACCAGCAGCACCAGCACGCAGGCCACCACCACCAGACGCCACAGCGCTGCCTGCCGCGCCGCCTCGGCGCGCGCATCCGCCTTGTCCAGCGCGGCGTCCCGCACCGCCATCGCCGCGTTGGCGCCATCAACCATGGTGACGGCGAACGCCTGCGCTTCACCCGGATAGGCCGTGCCGGCGCGCCCCGCCGACACCACCGCGCGATAGCCCGGCATGGTCTTCTCCATCGCCGCGCGCGCCGCCTCGGTCGTTGCCGCCAGATCGGGATAGTCGCGCAGCCTGCGCAACTGCGACGCGACATTGCCCCAGCCCTGCGCCACCTGTGCATCCACGCCGGCGAGCTGCTCCAGCATCGCGGGCTCCATCTTCCGGCCGGCCGCGATCATGATCACCACCGGCCCGGTGCGCCGCGAGGTCAGCTCGCGCATCTCCCAGCCGCGCCGCGCCAGCAGCACCAGATCCAGCACCTGGCCATCACGTTGCAGCGCCGCCGTGTCGCTCGCATCGAGGGCCGCGTTGAGGGCCACGGTCTTGTGCTCCAGCGCCGCGAGAAATGCGCCGACAAAATCGGCCGGGCGCGCCGACGGCGCCTGCGCATAATCCGCCGCCGCACGCTGCCGCCAATCCGTCAACGTGTCCGACAGATCCTTCAGGACCGCCAACTGGCCCGTCCAGTCACCGGCCGCGTCGGCGCGAATGCGCCCCGCCGCCGCGCTCAGCGCCGCATCGGTGCGCCGCTGGGTCGCCGCGATCTGGGTTTGCTGTGCCTGGTCGAAAGGCTTGGCGGAGACGATCGGGTCGAGAATGGCAACCCGCTCACCAGCCAGCGCCTCGGCCAGCACCATCAGATGACGGTCCACCGACACCGCCTCCTGCACCCGCCCGGCCTGGCGATATTGCCCGACCGCATCGACGAGCATGTCCACCGCGAGCCCACCGGAGAGAACCCCGAGCCCGCCCATGCACACCATGAAAAGCGTCCTGATCCGCATCGCCCCACCCTGCAAGCAACCAACCCCGAGCCTGCGCCAAGGACGATGAACAGCGGATGAACGCGCCGGCTCAGCCGCCCCCCAGCATCGACATGTCCTGCCGGCGCGTCGCCCAGCCGGTCATGCGGGATTCGATCAAGGAGAAGATCAGATAAGTGGCAAACCCCATCGCCGCGACCACGACGAGGCCCGCGAACATCAGCGGCACGCGAAACTGGGCGCCGGCCTGCAACATCAAAAAGCCGATGCCGTCGTTCGAGGCGAGCGTCTCCGAAATCACCGCGCCGACGAAGGCAAGCGTGATCGCGATCTTCAGCGAGGCGAAAAAATACGGCAGCGAGCGCGGCAGACCCACCTTGCGCAAAATGTCGATCCGCGACGCGCCGAGCGAACGCAGCACATCCTCCAGCTCGGGCTCGGTGGTGATCAGACCGGCGGCGACATTGACCGCGATGGGAAAGAAGGAAAGCAAAAAAGCCGTGGTGATGGCTGGCGGATGGCCAATTCCCATCCACAGCACCAGGATCGGCACCACCGCCGCCTTGGGCATGGAATTCACCCCCACCAGCACCGGATACAACCCCGCATAGGCCAGCCGCGAGGTGCCGATCAGCATACCGATCAGCGCGCCGATGACCACGCCAAAGCCAAACCCGATCATCGTGTTGGTCAGCGTGAACAGCGCATGGTCGAAGATCGGCTTGCGATAATGGATGAAGGCGACAGCGATCTGGCTCGGCGCGGGCAGCACGAATTCGCGCACCGAAAATCCCCGCACGACGCCTTCCCAGGCGAGCAGCGAACCGATGACCACGATCCATGGCATCGCCAGTTCCAGCCGATGAAAATTGCGCGGCGTCACGCCGTCGCCCGCGCGGCGATGGCGTCAGAAACCTCAGGCAATGGCGCGATCCCCCGCCGGGGGCATGAAGCGCGGATCATACAGTGCCTCGACCGTCGGCGCGGAGGAGAAATTCAGCCCCTCCCTGATGAAGCCGATCGCCCGCGCGATCCGATCCGTGCTGACCGCGCCAAGCCCGTTCTGCCGCACGTTCGCGGTGAGGATCAGCTTGTCATAGACCCAGTTCAGGCGGGCGAGTTCGGTCGGCGTGTCGAGCAACTGGTTGCGCGCCACCACCGCATCGATCGCCGCCGCCCGGCTGCCCGAAGCGGCCACCCAGCCGCGCGCGACGGCCAGCGCCATGCGCCGCACCAGATCGGGGTCGCGCGCCGCCACCTCGCGATTGACCAGCAGCGCGTTGCCGAAAAAATCGAACCCCGAGCGGCTGTAATAGAGAAGATGAATGTCCTCAAGCTTCACGCCATTGCCGATCAGGTTGAAGACCGCGGTATAATCGAACGCGACCACCGCATCGACATCGCCCTTCAACAGCATCGCGTCACGCAGCTTGACATCGAGCGTGACCCGCTGGATCGAAGCCGGATCGATATGATTGAGTTTGAGCAGCGCCGGCAGTAACTGCGCGCCCGCATCCGCGGTGCCGGTGCCCAGGCGAAAGCGCGGCAGATCCTGCAACGAGGCGAGCGGCTTGCGCGAAAGGCTCAGTATAACGCCTGGAAACACATCATAGATCGGCATCACGATCATCGGCGCGGAGTCCGGATTGCGGCAGGCGAACTGGATCAGCGTGCTGGCATCGGCCAGGCCGAATGCGTGCGTGCCCGCGGCCACCCGGGCAATGCTTGCCGCCGATCCGCTCGACGCATCGGGGGTCACGTCAAGACCAAGGTCGGCGTAGATATGCCGGTCGATCGCCAGGAAATCCGGCGCGGTTGCTCCATCGGCAACGAATTCAAGACTGAGCTTCACCCGATCGGGCGCGCCCGCGAACGTCCGCGCCGGCATGATCGCGCTCGCGGCAAGCCCAGCCTGCATCAATTTCCGCCGTGCCATCGCCGCGCCGCGTTTCATGCCCGATCCCCCTGTGTCACGCGCTGTCCGGCCCCGCGCGCCGGCCTGCCTCGTCGTGCATGTGCGCCGCCGCGGCAAGGATCGCGCGCACGATCCCGGCATATCCGGTGCAGCGGCACAGATGACCCGCGATCCCTTCACG
The DNA here is from genome assembly GCA_027323595.1 of Acetobacteraceae bacterium. GTDB lineage: Bacteria > Pseudomonadota > Alphaproteobacteria > Acetobacterales > Acetobacteraceae > CAIVDX01. Next base: position 5,449 of record DAHWBL010000129.1, read on the forward strand.
CACCGCCGCCTCGGTCGGCAACGGGACACGCCCAAGCAAATCATACGCCATGACCAGCATGCCCGGCGTACAATAGCCGCATTGCAGCGCATGGTTTTCATGAAATGCCCGCCGCAGCGCGACCATGCGCGGATCGTCCCGCAGCCCCTCCAGCGTCGTCACCGCGCGGCCCTCACACATCACCGCGAGCGACAGGCAGGCGCGCACCGCCTTGCCGTCCAGCAGAACCGTGCAGGCACCGCAGGCGCCATGTTCACAGCCAAGATGCACGCTGGTCAGCGACAATGCATCACGCAGACAGTCCGCCAGGCTGGTGCGCGGCGCGAGATGCAGCGCATGGGGATCGCCGTTGACGGTGATGTCCACCCCGCTCATCGCGCCCGCGCCTCCGCCACCGCCTGCATCACCGTGGCACGATGCAGCCGCGCGGCATACGCGTCCGCGACATCGATTTCTCCGACGAGGTCTTCGGCGAGCGCCGCCTCCAGCCGCTCGCCCGATGCGTCGGGCCAGGTGGTCAGCACCTCACCCACGCCCGCAAGCGACAGCACCCGCCCCCCGGCACCGGCCAGCGCCACGCGGGCGCCGCCATCGCCAAGCACCACGATGGCCAGGGACATCGCGAAAGCCCCTGTCTTTTTCACCACTTTCGATATACCCACCCGCGCGCCATCGGCCAGAACCGGCACCTCGAACCCGACAATGATCTCGCCGGGCGTGAGCGATGTCATGTAGGTGCCGCGCACCAACCCGGCGACCGGCTCGCGGCGCCCACCCTGCGGACCGGCAATGATCGCGGTGGCGCGCAACGCGATCAGACCGGCCGGCCAGTCCGCGGCTGGGTCCGCGAGCGCAACGCTGCCGCCGATGGTACCCTGGTTGCGCACCGCGCGATAGGCGATGCGCGCGGCGATGCGGCGCATCACCCCCTGGCCGGGGTCCGGCGCCAGACCGTCCTCGATCGCGGCGTGGGTGGTGGCGGCACCGATGGTGACGTGACGCGCCGATGCATCGCACCGCGCGAGCTCGTCGAGCCGGCTGACATCGACCAGGCAGCCAACCCGCGTCAGCCGCAATGCCAGGATCGGCAACAAGGATTGCCCACCCGCGATCACCGCGGTTTCGTCGGGCGCGCCGGCGACCAGCCGCACCGCCTCATCGAGGCGCGCGGGGCGAACATACTCGAACCGCGCGGGCTTCACCGCGCACCCGCCTTCGCCGCCGCCACCGCGTCCGACACGCGCCGTGGCGTGAGCGGGGTCTCGTTGAATTGCGCGCCGATCTCGGAAAATGCGTCGCTCACCGCGTTGGCGATCGCCGCCGGTGGCGCGATCGCCCCGCCCTCGCCCACGCCCTTCACGCCGTATTCGGTGGCACGCGCAGGGGTCACCGAGTGAAAGATGCGAACCGCCGGAATTTCCCCGGCGCCGGGCACCATATAGTCGGCGAAGCTGGTCGCCAGCGGCTGACCGGTCGGCGAATAGGGAATTTCCTCGTAGAGCGCGGTGCCGATTCCCTGCGCGATCCCGCCCTGCACCTGGCCATCGACGATCATCGGATTGATCATGGTGCCACAATCCTCCGCGACCACGTAATCAAGAATCTCGACCACCCCGGTCTGCGGCGCCACCGCAACCAGCACCGCGTGGGTGCCGTAGGAATAGACCCCGCCGGAATCGGAGGGCTCATAGCTCGACAGATTATCCAGCATCGGCTCCATGCCCGCCGGCAAAAGTTCCTGACGCACATTGGCGGCAAGCGCGATCTCGGCGAAACCGACCGAGCCCGACGGACCCACCACACGGCCCGCTTCGATGCGGACATTCTCCACCTCGGTCTGCAACAGATGCGCGCCGATCCGTCGAAGCTTCGCCGCGATCACCCGGCAGGATGTCGCCACCGCGCCGCCGGCAAAGACGATGGTGCGCGAGGCGAAGCTGCCGAAGCCGAACGGCGCGGTGGCGGTGTCGCCGTAACGGATCGCGATGCGGGCGGGATCGATGCCAAGTTCGTGCGCGGCGATCTGGGCCAGGCTGGTCTCGTGCCCCTGGCCGTGATTCTGCACGCCGACATGGATGGTCACCGACCCGTCCGGCTGCATCCGCACCCGCGCGGATTCGTAGCCGGGCACGACACGCGATTTGCGCTTCGTCCATTCC
>DAHWBL010000137.1 GCA_027323595.1 Acetobacteraceae bacterium
GTTCGCGCAGTTCTGGGCGCTGCAGGGCGACGTTGGTGAGACCGGGGCAGCACGTGCGGCCTTGGCCGCCGCGACGGTGGGGGGTGCGCGCGCGCTTGGCCTTGAGGGCAAGGTCGGGCTGTTGAAGCCGGGCTATCGCGCCGACCTGTCGCTGATCGATCTGTCCGATCCGAGCTGGCGTCCTTTCAATGATGCGTTGCTGCAACTGGTCTATGGCGAAGCCGGCCGAGGGTTGCGGCACGTGATCGTCGATGGTCGCGTGGTGGTGCGCGACCGGGTGCTGCTGACGGCGGATGAAACTGGACTTGCCGAACAGGCGGAGGCCGCGCGTGCGGCGTTTGACCCGCATGTCCGCGCGTTGGCGCAAACCAATGCGCGCCTCACGCCCGCCCTGCTCGACATATTTCGCCGCGCCGGCGCGTATCCGCTGCCGTTTGACCGGCTGCGTCTGCGCTGAGTTCAGGCCGCGGCGATCATCGCGGCCGGATCGCGTGCATCCACCTGTCTTCGATCGCGCGCGCCTGTGCCAGCGTCAGCGCCGAAACCCGTGGATAGCGATCGAGCTCGGCGAAGGGCTTGCATGCATCGATCAGCATCTTGGAGTTCGATGTCTGTCCACGCGCGCGATCTTCCGGCAAAAGACGCGGATCGAGCGCGGAACTCCAGCCATTGCGCACGATGTCCACCTGCTCGCTCGGTTCGCAGCGCGTGGTGATTGCCCACATCACATCAGCGAGGTTTGACGGATCGACATCCTCGTCCACCACGACGACGAGCCGGCCCATATAGGTTTGCGCGCCCGCGATCATCGCGGCGCGGCGCGCATGGCCGGCGTAGCGCTGGCGGATCGCCACCACCGTCATCAACTGCGCCACATGCTGCCAGGCGCCGATCACGTCGGACACGCCGCAGCGCTCCAGCTCGCTCCAGATCGAGGCGGCGCGCAACGGCAACCCGAAATGAAACCGCGGCGGTTTCATCGGCGGAGAGCCGAGCAGGATGGGATCGTCGCGCCAATGGATGGCGTCCACCACCATCACCGGGCCGGGTCGTGCCTCGGCGGCGTAATAGCCGGTGAATTCGCCAAACGGACCTTCCGGCAGGCTCTCCTGTTCGATCGGCAGCAGCCGCCCTTCGAGAACGAACTCGGTGCTGGCGGCGAGATCGAGCCCGGTGAGCGGGCCGGAGACCACCGGCAACGGGCGGTCCAGAATCGCGCCGGCGAAGTCATATTCCGAGACGCCCTCGGGCAAATATTCAAACCCGGCGACGAACAGGGCAGGGGCCGGACCGCACAGTACCGCCACCGGTGCGGCCTCGCCCTTGGCCCAGTATTTTTGCGCGATGCCCGCCCCGTGGCGGCCGGCATGGTCGAACTGCACGGTCATACGATTGCGGCCATGCACCTGCACGCGATAGATCGCCGCGTTCTGCCAGCCGGTGTCGGGATCGCGCATCACGACGATGCTGCCGGAGCCGATATAGGGGCCACCATCGCCAGGGTGCCAGACAGGGGCAGGGAAAATGCCAAGATCGACCGCGTTGCCCTGGGCGCTGTTGGCTAAAAACGGCGCGCTGCCGACCCGTTCGGGTGGGTGCATTCGCAGGGTGCCGCGCCGTTGCTTCCAGGCCGCGAGTGCATCAAGCGGGCGAAGCGCGGGATCGATCCCGAGCGCCACCGCGGCGCGCTGGGCGCTGACCGTGGTGTTGGTCAGAATTCGGAAGCCTTTTTGATGGCCCTTGATGTTATCGAACAGCAGTGCCGGACATTCAGGCAGTCCGGCCGCCACCTCGGTGATGCCGCCGATCTCGATCGCGGGGTCGGCCCCGTCGATCCGGCGCAGTGCGCCGAGCCGTTCCACGGCGTCGATGAAATGCCGCAGGTCGCTCGCTTCGTGGTCCATCGGTTTTCTGTCCCAAACTGGCGTGGCTCAATTGACGGAACACATGGTGCTACCTACGCTGCACGGCGGCAAGAACGCGGGGTCATTTGGACGTCATCGTTGAGAACGTCACGCAGATATGGACCGACCGGCGCCGCGGTGAAGTGCAGGCGTTGTCGCATGTGAGCCATCGCTTCAGCTCTGGCCGGTTCAGTTGCATTCTGGGGCCGAGCGGGTGCGGCAAGAGCACGCTCGCGCAGATCGTGGGCGGGATGGAGCGACCCACCGAGGGCAAAATCGATATCCGCTCGGCGGACGGTGCGCAGGTGGCGCCGGGCGCGGCGTCGGTGATGGTCTGGCAGAACCAGAATCTCTTTCCCTGGCGCAGCGTTTTGGACAACATCGCCTTCGGGCTCGAAGTCGCAGGTGTCGGTCGTGCGGAGCGGCATGAACGCGCGCGGGCGTGGACCGGCGCGGTCGGTCTGCGCGGTTTTGAGCGACATCTGCCGCGACATCTCTCGGGCGGCATGCGCCAGCGCGTCGCACTTGCCCGCGCGCTGATCCTGGATCGACCGATTCTTCTGATGGACGAGCCGTTTGGCGCGCTCGATGCGCAGACCAAGTTCGTCATGCAGGAAGAGCTTTTGCGGATTTTCGAGGCGCATCGCCGCACCGTGATCTTTGTCACCCACTCGATCGAGGAGGCGGTGCTGCTCGGTGACGAGGTGGTGGTGATGACCGCGCGGCCTGGCCGGATCAAGGAGGTGATCGAGGTTGACCTGCCCCGTCCGCGCCGGCTGGAGATGATGGGCAGTCCGCAATTCGCCGCGCTCACCGGCCGCGTGCTTGGTCTGATCCGCGAGGAGGTCACCCGCGCGCTCGCCGAGCAGGACCGCCCCGATGGTGCCGCATGAGGCGTGCGCTGGAAATTTTGCTGCCCATGTCGAGTGTCGTGCTGTTCGTGCTGGCCTGGCAATTCTACGTCGATTGGAACGACATCGCGCCGATCTATCTGCCCGCGCCCAGCGCGATCGTGCTGGCGTTGTGGGAGATGATCGCCGATGGCAGCCTGTTCGTGCATCTGGGCGCGACGGTGCTGCGCATCTTTGTCGGTTTTTTTCTCGCCGCCTTCTTCGGAATTCTGCTCGGGCTGCTGATGGGAATGTCGCGGCTGGTGGCGCGCATCGCCGACCCCTGGGTCGCCGCGCTGTATCCATTGCCGAAAATCTCGCTGATCCCGTTGTTGATCATCTGGATGGGCACAGGCGAGAGCTACAAGATTTTGATCAGCGCGATCAGCGCGTTTTTCCCGATCGTGATGAGCACCCACGCCGGCGTGCGCCAGATCGAGCCGGGTCTGTTGAAGGCCGCGCGGGACCTTGGCGCGAGCGCGCGCCAGGTGCAGATGAAGGTGGTGATCCCCGGCGCGATCCCGTCGATTTTCTCGGGGCTGCAACTGGGCATGGGTGTCACCATCATCCTCATCGTCGCGGCCGAGATGATCGGCGGCTCAAGCCGCACCGGCATGGGCTATCTGCTGGTGCATGCCGGCCAGGTGTTGGAAACCGAGAAGGTGTTCGCCGCCCTCGTGGTGCTGGCAATCATGGGCGCGGTGATCATCAAGACACAGCAATGGCTGGACCGGGTGCTGGCGCCCTGGGCCGATCTGTCGTGAAAATTCCTGGTGTAATCATGGAGCGTGCAATGCGCCTGCTGCTGATTGTCTGTCTGGCCTGGCTGCCGCTATGTGCCCGCGCGGCTGATCTGGTGCGCGTCGGCGATGGGCCGTTTATTTCCGGCGGGGCGTTTTACGTCGCGCGCGACAAGGGATATTTCGCCCGCCAGGGCATCGAGATACAGACGCGGCAATTCGACGACGCGGCGATGAGCGTGCCTTCCATGCTGGCCGGCGAACTCGATATCAGCGCGATGACCGCCTCGGCCGGATTGTTCAACGCGATCGCCAAGGGAGCGCCGCTGGTGATGATCCTTGATCGCGGCAACAACCGCGAGGGTCGCGCCTATACGGTGGTCAACGTGTCGAACGCGCTGTACGAAAAAGGCGTGCACGGGCTTGCTGATTTCGCCAAATTGAAAGGGCTGCGGGTGGGGGTGGGCGCGCTGGGCAGCATCAACCAGTTCAATGTGGCGCGCGCGCTGATCGCGGTCGGGCTCGATCCGGCGAACGATGTGCAGTGGGTGGCCAATGTCGCGCAGCCCGACCTGATGAAAATGCTCGGACAGAACCAGGTGGATGTCACCGATCTTGCCTATCAGTTCGGCAAGTTCGCGCAGGACAGCAAATTCGGCCCGATGATCGCCACCGGCGACCAGATCGTGCCGGACGCCGAACTGGTGACGTTTGGCACCTCGCGCGCCTATCTCGCCGGCCATCGTGATCTGCTGGTGCGCTGGGCGGTGGCGTATCTGCAAGGCGCGCGTGAATTCAATGCCGCCGCGCTCGATCCGGACGCTCATGGCGATGTGGTCGAAATCCTGGCGAAGAACACCGCGTTGAACAAGCCGGCCCTGGTGCGGGCCATCGCGCCGCACTGGTCGTATGTCAACGAGGATGGAATGCCGAACGCCGATTCGGTGATGGCGATGCAGGATCTGTGGGCGGGCGATGCGTTCAGGATGGTGGCGAAGAAGGTGCCGCGCGCGCAGATGTTCGATTTCTCGATCGCCGAGGAAGCGGCGCGGAAATTGGCGGCGGCCGGGCAATAATCGGCGGCGATCGCCCCTGCAGGCGAAATTAACCCGGCTATTCATTATTTATTGACGGATTTCCAGCCAGATGTGCGTGTCTGGCAGGGGAATTCGCGATGCAAAATGCAGCGCTGGGAGTGGTCCCAAAGGCGTTTGGCGCCGCGGTCGGCGACGCCATCGTCGCGCCACCAGCAGACGTGGACGCGATCCCCGAACTGGTCGCGGACCTGCCGGCTCCGTTGGTCAACGGCACCGCGTTGCAGGCCCATCTGGTGCATGACGGCCGCGGGCTCGACGATCTGTTGCGCTTCAACGAACGCGCGCGCACCTCCGCCGAGGACGACGCGGCATTTTGCTATGACACCTCGATCGCGCTGTATTTGCGCTTTCGTGCGCGCCAGGCGGCGGCGATGCAGCGCGAGGCGTTGGCGGTCTGCCAACTGTTTCGGATGGCCAGCGGCTTTGGCCAGCAAACCGGGCGGGCCTTGCGGCTTCTGGCGGTGATGGCGCCGGGCGATTTCATGGTCAACACGCCGCTCGATTTCATCACCCAGCATCTGAACGTGCGGCTTGATCTGATGTTCGTGGTGCCCGGGCAGCCGCTGCCGGCGGTGATCGCGGACCATGACGCGGAGTTTTTCGCGGCGGGTGAGGCCGATCCGGCGATGTGGCGGCGGCTGGAGGCGCTCTATCACTCCTGGCCGCGGCCGAGGCTGAACCGGCCGGGGCGGATCGCGCAATTGTCGCGTGACGCGGTCGCGCGTGGGTTGGCCGACGTGCCGCGGATCTGCAGCCCGCCGGTGATGCGGCTGACCCGTGCGCAGGCGCTGCGCCACGCCGCCGGCGCGCCGGGCATCCTGGATGCCGGCGCACCGATGATCATTCGCCCGCTGGAGTCGCACGCCGGGCGCGATCTTGCGCGCATCGATCATCCCGGCGATCTCGCCCGGTATCTGGATGGTGTGGGTGGCGACGCGTTCTTTGTCACCAGATTTGTCGATTATTCCGGTGCGGACGGAATGTTTCGAAAATACCGCATCGCCTTCATCGATGGCGCCCCGTTCCTGTGCCACATGGCGGTGTCGCCGCACTGGATGGTGCACTACCTCAATGCCGGCATGAACGAGCACGCATCGCGCCGCGCCGAGGAGGCGCAGGCGATGGCGTCGTTCGATGCCGGCTTCGCGCTGCGTCATCAGGTCGCCTTCGCGGCGCTCAATGACTGGATGGATCTCGATTATTTCCAGATCGACTGCGCCGAGACCGAGGATGGGCGGCTGCTGGTGTTCGAGGTGGATGTCGCCGCGATCGTGCATCTGATGGAGGCGCCGGAGCTGTTCGCCTACAAGGCGCCGACGATGCGGCGCATGTTTGCCGCCTTCGATGCCATGCTGCGTCGCCGTGCCGCCGCGCGGCCGATGCGGCTGGTGCATGGGCACGCGCAATGAGCGGCGCGATGCACGGCGCAATGCACGGGGCGATGCAGGTGGGCGCGCTGGCGCGTCCGGGTGGCCGACGCCCGTCCTATCTGCACCCGCTGGGCATGAACCCCGCGCACATCGGCGGCACCGCGCTCGCCGGGTTGCTCGTCTCGGGCGGGGATTCACGCCTGCACATCGATGAGGCGGACGGTCGCAACATCTATTTCTGTCCGCCGATGCCGTGTGAGGAGCTGGCCGGCTTTGCTTCCTGCACCGCCTCGCCGATCTCGCCCGAAGGCTGGGAGGCGGCGCGCTGCATGCTCGGCTGGCTCGACGCTGGGGCGGACCAGGCGGCGGCGGCGCGCGCGCTGGCGGACGAATTGGGCAGCCTGCTCGGGGTCGATGACCTGGCCGAGGTTCTGCTGACCGCGTCGGGCACCGATACGGCGCGGCTGGTCGCCGCCCTACTGCGAGCCGGCGCCCCGCCGACGTTGCGCGGGCGGACGATGACCCACGTGAT
>DAHWBL010000138.1 GCA_027323595.1 Acetobacteraceae bacterium
TGCGGCGTGCTTATAGCAAGCCCGCGCAAACATGCACCTTGCCGCGCGCGGCGTTCATGCGACGGCGCGCAGCCAGTCTGCCACCTGAGCTCCGACCGACGCCTCATGCCCGGTGTAAAAATGATTGCAATCATCAATTATATGCACCTCGCACGACGCGCCGCACAGCGCCGCGAAGGCGCGTGCGGGATAGATATCCTCGGGCTCCTGGTCGCCGCACAGATACAGAACCGGGCAGCGGATTTTTGCTGCATTGGCCAGCGTGTCGGGCATGTTCTGGCCGTAATCGAGCACCGATTCGGCGCTCGCGACCCACCACCAGCCGGGCAGCAGCATGAGGTCTTTTCCGCGCCCCTGCTCGACCATTTTCCTGGCCTGCGCGATCAATTCAGGCAGATGATCGCCGCCGAACATGCCACGCGCGCTGAGTTTGGTGGTGATGGCGCGGCCGCCGCAATGGGCCGACAGCAGCACAAGCGCCGGGGTGTCGGGATGGTCCGCGCAATGCTGTGCGGCCAGCACGCCGCCGTTGCTGTGCCCGATCAGGATCGGGCGATGATGGCCGCGCCCGGCGAGCCAGGCCGCGGCGAGGCGATTATCGGCCACGGCCTCGGCGGCGATCTGGAACGCGCCGCCGCCGATGTCGCGCGCAGCGAGCGAGGTGACCATGTCGTGGCCGCGCCGGTTGAACGCGAGGCAGGCGATGCCATGGGCGGTCAAAATCTCGGGCAGGAAACGTGATGGCCCGGTATAGAAGTTATGGCAATTGCCATGGAACAAAAGCGCCGCGGCGCGGGTGGGCACATGGCGCGGCGTGTAGAACAATCCATCGAGTGGATAGGTGTCGGTGGGGATGGAGATGAGCTCGATATCGGCATTGCCGCGCTGTCGATGATCCGCAGCCATCGTGCCCCCTGCCCCGCTGTTGCGGTCGTTAATGTTCAATCGATAAATATCGGCGCCGACAAGCGCTGTCAATGTGGGTGGTTTGACTTCGCGTTCGCGCGCGGGAATGATCGGGCGCACCTGGCCGGCGGCAGGCGACGGCAGGTGACAAGGATGCGGGCCATCACAAAGCCGCCCATGGCGCCGAAGGGACGCGCCCGAAAACCCTCTGCTGTGATCACACCCGATGCGCAGCGCGCGCCGCGCCGGCGCCTGTCGCCTGCGCTGCGGGAGCACGAGATCGTGGCGCAGGCGGTGCGGTTTTTCGCCGAATTCGGCTTCGACGGAAAAACCCGCGCGCTGGCCGAGCGACTGGGCATCACGCAGCCGCTGCTGTACCGCTATTTTCCCAGCAAGGAGGCATTGATCGAGCGCGTGTACCAGGATGTGTTCGTGGGTGGATGGAACCCGTTCTGGGAAGAGCTGATCCGCGACCGAGAAAAAACCATCAAGACCCGCCTCACGGTTTTTTACCAGGAATATTCAAAAATCATCATGACCTGCGAATGGGTTCGCCTGTTCATGTTCTCCGGCCTCAAGGGGCTCGACTACAACGCGCGATATCTGCGTTTTCTGCGCGAGACGATTTTCATCCAGATCATCGCGGAACTGCGCGCCACCTACCGGCGGCCGGGCCTTGCCGAACTGCCCGCGACCGCGCTGGAGATCGAGGCGATCTGGGGATTGCATGCTGGCATCTTCTATCTTGGCGTGCGCAAATGGATCTACATGATGCCGATCGCCGACGACATTCGGCCGGTGATCGAAATGAAGGTCGCGAATTTTCTCGATGGCGTGGGCGCGATTCTGGCTGCCCCGGTCAGGGGCGCGGCATGATCGGGCCGCGTTTACACGGGCGGGGCGCGCATTCTAATTATCTTTCGATAATTAATACTCCCGTTTGCGGGGAACCAAGGGGGCTGGCGTGACGAGCACGGAGCAAACGCCGCGGGACCGCCCAAGGGTGGCGGTCATCGGCGGCTCGATGGCGGGCCTGCTGGCGGCGTTGCTGTTTCACCAGGCGGGCTGGGACGCGCAGGTGTACGAACGCAGCGGTTCCGAACTCGCCGGACGCGGCGCGGGCATCGTCACCCATGCCGCGCTGTTCGATGTGCTGAAGCGATGCGGCGTCGATGCGCGCGAGGCGCTGGTTGGCGTGTGCGTTCCCGGGCGGCGGGTGTTCGCGCGTGACGGCAGCGTCATCGCGGAATTGCCGCTTGAGCAGGTGCTGACTTCCTGGGGGCATCTGTATCATCTGTTGCGCGCGACCTTGCCGGCACGATGCTACCATTTCGGATATAATCTTCTGCGCGTCGAGGAACTCGCCGACGTGGCGGTGGCGCATTTCAGCAATGGCGCGACCGAACGCGCCGATCTGATCATCGGGGCGGACGGGATTTTGTCCAGCGTGCGCGCGCAACTGGCACCTGATTGCATGCCGCGCTACGCCGGCTATATCGCCTGGCGCGGGCTGGTGGAGGAGGCATCGCTGTCGGCGGCGACGCGCGACGAACTGTGCGATTATTTCGCGTTCTCGCTGCCGCCTGGCGAGCAGATGCTGGGCTATCCGGTCGCCGGCCCGAACGGGGCGATGGCGCGCGGTGCGCGGCGCTTCAATTTCGTCTGGTATCGGCCCGCCGATGCCGGCGAGGTGCTGGACGATCTGCTGACCGATGTGGATGGGAACACGCATGAGCGCTCCATTCCACCGCACCGGATCCGCCCCGCGGTGATCGATGCGATGCGCGCCTCCGCCCAGGCGTTGCTGTCACCACAATTCGCCGAGGTGGTGCGCGAAA
>DAHWBL010000171.1 GCA_027323595.1 Acetobacteraceae bacterium
GGTGGCGCCGACGCGGAAGAACATGCCGGGCACGGTGTCGGCGAAGAAGGAGAAATCCTCCGCCGCCATCGTGGGTGCCAGCAGTTGCACGCCGTTCGCGCCGCCCACGCGGGCCAGGCTGGGGGCCATGCGCTCGGTGAGAGCGGGGTTGCTGACCAGGACCGGGTAGCCGTTGGGCTGCCACAGCACGTCGGCGCTGCCATCCATGCCGTGGGCGATGTCGCGCGCGATCTCGCTCACGCGGCGTTGCATGAGGGCGCGGCGCGCGGGGCTGTAGGTGCGCAGTGTGCCGGTCATCACCGCGTGGTCGGGGATGATGTTGCTGCGGTTGCCGGCGGCGAAGGTGCCCACGGTGAGCACCGATGGCTCGCCGACATCGACCTGGCGGCTTTCGATGGTTTGCAGCGCGGAGACGATCTGCGCGCCGATGACGATGGGGTCCACCCCGGCCCAGGGCTGTGCGCCGTGGGTCTGCCGGCCGTTCACCTGGATGCGGAACTCGTCGGCGCTGGCCGAGGTCATGCCGGGGCTGTAGCCCAGCATGCCGGCGGGCATGGCGCTGACCATGTGCAGGCCGAACACCACCTCGGGGCGCGGGTTCTCGAGCGCGCCTTCGGCGACCATGCGTCGGGCGCCGCCGATCTCGCCGTGCGGCAGGTTTTCCTCGGCGGGCTGGAAGATGAACTTCACCGTGCCGCGCAGGCTGGCGCGGTTGGCGGCCAGCACCTCGGCCACCGCCATCAGGATCGCGGTGTGGCAGTCGTGCCCGCAGGCGTGCATCACCGGCACCTGGCCGCCGGCCCAGGTGGCGGATTGGCGGGAGGCGTAGGGCAGATCGACCTCCTCGGCCACCGGCAGCGCGTCCATGTCGGCGCGCAGCGCGATCACCGGGCCTGGCAGGTCGCCCGTGAGGGTGGCGACGACGCCGGTGACGGCGACGCGCTCGCGCACCTGCATGCCCAGCGCGCGCAGGTGCGCGGCGACGATCGCGCCGGTGCGGGTTTCCTGGTTGCCGAGCTCGGGGTTGGCATGGAAGTCGCGCCGCCAGGCCACCATGCGGGCCTCGATGGCGCGCGCCGCGCTGTCGAGCGTTGCGTGTTCGGGGCGGGTCGGGCCGGCGGAGATGGCGTGCGCGGGGCGGGCGCCCAGCGCGACGACGCCGCAGGCGCAGGCACAGCCGGAGAGCAGGGCGCGGCGGCCGATCGGGCTGACCGCTTCGGCGCGGAACCGGCTTGGTGGCGGCGACATGGCGCTCTCCTGAAGATTTCACTCAGGACAAAACGCTCGCACCTGGGGCGGAAAAGTCAAAAGCTTTTTGCGCGCGGTGGCCCCGATGGCGCGGTGTCGCGGCGACACCGCGCCGGCGAGCCCCTACCCTTCCTTCGCCAGCGCCCCCATCACCCAGCGCGCGAACGCGGCCGGGTCCTTCGGTGGCTCGCCGTCCTGCACGCGGGCGAGATCGAGCAGGAACTGGGCGACGTCGTTGATGTCGTCGTCCTGGTCGGCCCGCTCGGCGAGCTGGTGGATGAAGCGGTGGCGTGGGTTGAGCTCCAGCACCGGGGACAGGCCGCCGCGCTCCTGGCCGGAGCGGCGCAGCAGGCGCTGCATCTGCAGGTCGGGGCCGGCGCCCGATGCCAGCACCACGGCGCTGTCGGTCAGCCGGTCGGTGGCGCGCACGTCGCTGACCTGGCCTTCGAGCGCGGATTTCAGCACCAGGGCGAGTTTGGAGATGTCGCGCGCCTCACCCGGCGGGGCATCGGAGGGGGCGATCCTGGCGAGTTCGCTGGTGTCGCCGGTGATGCTGCGCAGCTTTTTGCCCTCGAAGCCGTCATAGCGCTCGGGCCAGAAGGCATCGATGGGGTCGGTGAGCAGCAGCACCTCGATGCCGCGGGCGGCGAAGCCTTCGAGCTGCGGCGATTTCGCCAGCGTGTCGGCGTCGTCGCCGGCGAGATACCAGATGGTTTCCTGGTTTTCCTTCATGCGGGCGACATAGTCGCCGAGGCTGGTGAGCTCTTCGGCGGAGGTGGAGCGGAAGCGCAGCAGGGCGGCGATCTCGGCGCGATGCTCGGAATCCTCCCACATGCCTTCCTTCAGCACGCTGCCGTAATTTTCCCAAAAGCCGGCGTAGGACGCCTCGGTGGCGCGGGTCTTCAGCTCGGTCATGACCCGGTTGGTGACGGCGCGGCGGATGCGCGCGAGCACCGGGGTGGATTGCAGCATCTCGCGCGAGACGTTGAGGGGCAGGTCCTCGGTATCGACCACGCCCTGCACGAAGCGCAGCCAGTTGGGCAGCAGCTCGGCGCGGTCGGTGATGAACATGCGGCGCACATGCAGGCGCACGCGGCTTTCGCGTTCCTCCTGCACCGGCATGAAGGGTTTGCTGCCGGGGACGAACAGCAGGGCGGCGAATTCCACCGTGCCCTCGGCGTGCCAGTGCAGCGTCGCCCAGGGGCTGTCCCAGAACATGCCCAGATGGCGGTAGAATTCGTTGTAGGATTGTTCCGACACCGACGCCTTGGGCTGGCGCCACAGCGCGTTGCCCTGGTTGGCCGGCACGTCCTTGCCGTCGCGCGCGATGGTGATCGGGATGGTGATGTGGTCGGCCCATTTGCGCACGATGGCGTCGAGGCGGACCGGGTCGAGAAACTCGTCGGCGTCGGACTTGATGTGCAGGGTGATGTCGGTGCCGGGGGTGGCGCGCTCGGCCGGGGCGATGGTGTAGCTGCCGGCCCCCTGCGAGGACCACAGCCAGGCCTGGTCGGTGCCGGCGCGGCGCGACAGCACCTCGACCCGGTCGGCGACCATGAAGGCGGAATAAAAGCCGACGCCGAACTGGCCGATCAGGCTGGGGCGGTCCTCGGGTTTGGCGTGGGCGAGGCTTTCGCCGAAGGCGCGGGTGCCGCTGCGCGCGATGGTGCCCAGATGGTCGATCAGCTCCTGGTGGGTCATGCCGATGCCGTCATCGGCGATCAGCAGGGTGCGGCCGGGCTTGTCGGGCAGGATGCGCACCTTGGCGCCGTCGGGCAGCGACAAAGCGGGGTCGGTCAGGGCATCGAAGCGGCGGCGGTCGGTGGCGTCGGCGGCGTTGGCGACCAGCTCGCGCAGGAAGATCTCGCGCTCCGAATAGAGCGAATGCACCACCAGATCGAGCAGACGCCCGACCTCGGCGCCGAATTCATGCTGTTCGGTTGCGGCTTCATTCATCGCGAGATTCTCCCGTTATCCAGTTCGGAGCCGCGATATGCGGCCTGCGGCGGGCTTGTTCAAGTCGGCGGGGCGCGCGCGCGCAGGCGGGCAACGCTGGCGCGGCCGGGTGCGCTCGCCTATGGTGGGGCGATGTCTGGCGTTGCCACCGCGGAACCGAGCATCGATGCCCGCCTGGACGCGGCGGCGCGGCGCTGCCTCGCCGGCGGGGCGGCGCTGACCGAGCCACGCGCTGCGGTGCTGCGGGTGGTGCTGGCGGCCGCCGCACCGCTCACCGCCTACGATATTCTGGACCGGCTGCGCGGCAGCCGGGGCCGCACCACGCCGCCGACAGTGTATCGCGCGCTCGGGTTTCTGACCGAGCAGGGGCTGGTGCACCGGCTGGAACGGCGCGGCGCCTATGTGGCGTGCCACGACCATGCCGACCACGCGCACGGCCATCGCGCGCAGTTCCTGATCTGCCGGGCCTGTGGGGCGGTGCAGGAGCTGGAGGATCAGCTGGTGGACCAGGCGCTCGCGGACGCCGCCGCCCGGCTCGGCTTCAGCGCCGAGGCGACGACGGTGGAGATGGAAGGCATCTGCGCCGCCTGCGCCACCTGATCCCGCGTCTTAGCGCGCAAGCTGAAAGGCGCACAGCGCGGTCACCATGATCGCGGCACCGGCATACTGGGTGAGCGTCAGCGTGTCGCCCAGCACCACCATCGCGCCGATGGTGGAGATCACCGGTTCGAAATTCATCAGCAGGGCGGTGCGAAAGGCACCGATGCGTGCCGCCGAGGCGAGCATCGCCGCCACCCCGGCCGCGCTCGTCACCGCCATCAGCACGAACACCGCGATCCCGCCGGTGCCGACCGGCGGCTGCCAGGCGTGGGTGGCCAGCAGCAGGGCGGCCAGCACCACGGTGCTGCTGAGCGAGGAATACCAGGTGGTGAGCCGCACGTCGGCGCGCGCCAGCCGCGCGCGGGTGAGCAGCAGCATCGCCACCCGCATCGCCGCCCCGGCGAAGGCGGCCAGCAGGCCGAGCGGGTCAAGCGCGGTGGGGCTCGCGCCGATCATCAGCGCGAGGCCGCCGAACGCCACCAGCGCGACCGCGCCGCCGCGCAGTTCCAGCCGTTCCAGCCCCAGCACCGCGCCGGCGATGCCGGTGAGCAGCGGGTAGATGAAATAGGCCAGGATCGCGATCGGCACCGGCAGGCTGGCGAGCGCGGTGTAAACCCCCAGCACATTGCCGGCGAACAGCACGCCCAGAAACAGCGCGATGGCGACATCGCGGCGCGACAGCGCCACCGCCGCCGGCGTGAGGCCCATCCAGACCAGCATGAAGATGATCGCCACCACCCCGCGCAGGGTGGCGACGGTGAGCGCGCCGGCGCCGGTGAGGAACACCAGCTTGGAGGTGACGTCGGCGATGCACCACAGGCCGGCTGCGGCAAGACCGGCGCCGCTGGCACGCCATTGCGCGCCGGGCAGCGCGGGATCGGATCGGGGCATCGTTTCCTCGGTGGCTTTTGTTCTGGCTATTGGGCGGCGCGGGGCCGCCGGTTCATCGTGCCCTGGCCGGCTCGCGGGTGAGGCGCTGGTGGCGGGCGCGGGTGGCGCGCTCGATCGCCGCGGCGGCCAGCGCGTCCAGATGCAGCTCGTCGCGCACCGCCATCAGCAGGCGCAGCGCCTCCTGGTCGGCGAAGCCATCGGCGGCGGCGACCTCGCAGGCGAGCGCGTAGGCGGTCTCGCGCAGGCGCGGTTCCAGCGCGTCGCGGATCAGCGCGAGGGCGTGGCTGATGCCGTCGGCCTCGCCGAGCAGGGTGACCGCGGCGTCGGTGGCGGCGCGCAGATCGGCGCTGGCGAAATCCTCGAACACCGGCAGGGTCTGCACAAGGCCGGACATCACGCCGATCTCGCGGTCGGTGATGCCATCGGTGGCGGCGATCAGCACCATGGTGCAGACGAGCGCCTCGGGGGCGGAAAGGGTGGTGCGGGTCAACATCATGGAACGACACTGAACCGCGGCGCCGGCCCGATCAAGACCAGCCCGATCAGGGCCGGCCTTGATCAGAGGATGGCGGTTCGAGGAAGGCGCGGGTGGCGCGCACCGCCTCGGCGAGGCCGACGCGGCGCACCTCCACCCCCTCGGGGAAGGCGTTGAGCAGCCGGGTCGGGGTCTGGCGGTCGAGCAGCACGAACACGCCGCGATCGCCGCTGCCGCGGATCAGCCGGCCGAACGCCTGGCGCAGCCTGAGCCGGGCGATGCGCTCATCCCAGCCTTTCGGGTCGCCGCCGCCCAGATGCACCCGCCGCTCGCGGTGCAGAATGTCGGGGCGCGGCCAGGGCACGCGCTCGAACACCACCAGCCGCAGCGCCCGGCCGGGAACGTCCACGCCGTCGCGCATGGCGTCGGTGCCAAGCAGGCAGCTTTCCTGCTCGGCGCGGAAAATCTCGACCAGGGTGGCGTTGTCGATCGCATCGACATGCTGGGCGAGCAGCGGCAGACCGGCGGCTTCGAGCGCGGGGGCGATGCGGGCATGCACCGCGCGCAGCCGGGCGATGGCGGTGAACAGACCCAGCGCGCCGCCGCCGGCGGCCAGGAACAGCGCGCGATAGGCGCCGGCCAGCGCGGCGATGTCGCCGCCGGCGACATCGGTGACGACGAAGGCGCGGGTCTGCGCGGCATAGTCGAACGGGCTCGCGACACTGACGCGCAGCGGCGGCGAGGGCAGATGCGGCGCGCCCACCCGTGCCTCGGCGGCGCGCCAGGCGGCCTCGATGTCGGTGTCGTGGGCACCCGCGCCGGCGTCGCGCAGGGTGGCCGAGGTGACCAGCAGCCCGTGCGCGGGCGCGGCGAGGCTGGCGGCGAACGGGATGGTGGGGTCGAGCCAGTGGCGATGCAGCCCGACATCTCGCTCGCCGGCCGCGGCGCGGTCGAGCCGGAGGAACAGCAGGTGCTCGGGGCGCTCGCCGGGTGCGGGCGGCGGCTCGGCCAGCGCGCGCAGCATCGCCTGCCAGGCCGACAGCCGGTCGATGGCGCGGCGCTTGAGGGTGCGGCAGGCGGCCTCGATGCGCTGGCGCATCGCCGGATCAAGATCGTCGGCGTCGTCCTCCAGCCGGTCGGCGAGGCGCTGCATCAGCGCGGTGAGCGGCTCGGCGAGGCGGGTGAAGGCGCGCAGCAGGGCGGCGGCGGCCTCGGCGAGCGCGGGATCGACCGGGTAAAGATCGCACTCCAGCGCGCCGGCGACCGAAGCCAGCCCGCCGCCTGGCAAACCGGCGGGTGACCCGGGGGCGCGTGCCAGCACCTGGCGGCGGGCGAGGCGGAGGAACTGCTCGGCCGGGTTGGGCGCGCCGGCGTCGAGCGGAATGGTGTCGGCGGTGATGCGCGCCGACCAGCCCGGCGGCGGCAGCGCGCGGGCGGCCGACAGCGCGGCGTCGAGCACCGCGCGCAGCGCCGGGCGGTCGGCCACCAGATCATCGAGCCGGCGGGCCAGGCCCCGCGCGCGCGAGCGGCCACCCTCCGCGCCGAGCAGCCAGCGGCGCAGCTCCGCGCCCTCCCGGCCGGACAGTTCGGCGGCGAAGGCGCCGTCGGCGGCGTCGAACAGATGGTGGCCCTCGTCGAACACATAGCGGGTGGGCACCGACACGTCGTCGATGCCGCCCCAGGCGGCCTGCGCCATCACCAGGGCGTGGTTGGCGACCACCAGATCCGCCCCCTTGGCGCGGCGGATGGTGTGCTCGACGAAGCAGCGGCGCCAATGCGGGCAGGCGGCGTGGATGCACTCGCCGCGCCGGTCGGCGAGGCCGGACAGCAGCGCGTTGCCGCCGAACAGATCGGCGAGCCAGCCGGGCAGATCGCCGCCGAACAGGTCGCCGTCGGCGGTGGCGCCGGCCCAACGGGCGAGCAGCCCGAGGCCGATGGCGATCGGCGCGGCGGCGCCAAGATTGCCGGCGACGTCCTCGAAATTCAGCAGGCAGAGATAATTCTCGCGGCCCTTGCGCACCACCACGCGGCGGCGGCGCTCCAGCGGGTCGGGAAACAGCCGGGCCAGCTCGGTGTCGATCTGGCGCTGCAGATGGCGGGTGTAGGTGCTGATCCACACCGGGGCGTGGTTGCGCTCGGCCCACAGGCTGGCCGGGGCGATGTAGCCCAGCGTCTTGCCGGTGCCGGTGCCGGCCTCGGCGAGCACCAGCGTGGGATCGCCGCGGCTGGTGCGCGGGGCGAAGGCGGCGGCGGCGGCGTGGGCATAGTCGGACTGGCCGGGGCGCTGCTCGGCGCCCGGGCCGAGCAGGGCGGCGAGCCGGGCGCGCGCCTCGGCCGGGGCGACCGGGTGGGAGGCTGGCGGGGTCGGCGCCGGCGGCTCCTCCCAGTCCGGCAGGCGGGTCCAGATGGCGAGCGCGCCGGCCGGGCTCGCGGTGGGCGCGCGCAGGGCGGCGAGCACCAGCGGCGCCCAGCCCCAGCCGGCCTGGCCCATGCGCGCGGCGAGGCTGGCGGCATGGCGGTTGGCCGGCAGGTCGCGGCCGGCGGCGAGGCGGGCGA
>DAHWBL010000177.1 GCA_027323595.1 Acetobacteraceae bacterium
CTTCGCCGACATATTGGGCTGGCTCGATGACGGCAGCCGTGCGATCGATTTTTCCAGGTTCCACGACACAGAATCCACAGCGGGCAAAGGCGAAACCATGGTCGATGCAACAAAAGACAAGGCCCTCGCGCTGGCCGCCGAGCTGCGCCGTGCCGGTCGTGCGGACCCGGCCGAGCGGATCGAGGCCGCCGCGCATCATTCCCCGCTCGCCGGTGCCGCCCTGCATGCCCTGCGCGCGGCCTGCGAGCTGGCGCTGACGACCCTCGAGGCGCTGGACCCGAAAACCCAGTTGCTCGCCGAGGAATTGCGGTTGGAAATCGAAAAACGTCTGTCCTAGCCTGCAACCGCAGGCAAACACGACATTCGCCGCCCCGCCGGCTACGGATAAAGTGGGTTCATCTGGTGCAACTGCTGCGAGGTCGGCAACGCACTCGTGTCCCAGCCGCCGCCCAGCGCGCCGATCAGTGCCACCGACGCCTGCACGCGCTGCGCGCGGATGGTGATCTCGGCCTGCTCGTCGGCCAGCGCGGTGGCCTGCGCGGCGAGAACCGCGGTGTAGGCGACGGTGCCGGCGCGGTATTCGTTCATCGTGATCGTCACCGCCTGCTGCGCGAGGCTGACCGCCCGCGCCTCCACCATCGCCTGCTCCTGCAGGATGCGCAGCGTGGACAACGCATCCTCGACCTGCTGGAAGGCCGTCAGCACGGTCTGGCGATAGGCCGCCACCGCCTGGTCATAGCCTGCCTCGGCGGCGGCGACCGCCGCGGGGCGGGCACCAAAGCTGAACAACGTTTGCCCCGCCGCCGCCCCCAGCGACCACACCCGATTGGAAAGCTGCACGAGCGAGCCAAGAGGATTGCCGACATAGCCGACCAGGCCGGACAGGCTGACGTCGGGGTAGTAGGCCGCGATCTGCACGCCGATCAGCGCGTTCTGCGCGGCCATCACACGCTCGGCGGCGGCGATGTCGGGGCGGCGTTGCAGCAGTGCTGATGGAACGGTCGCTGGTGGCACCGCGATTTTTGTCGGCAGCCCCGCCGGCGGGATCGACAACGCCGAGGGCGGCAGGCCGGCCAGCACGGCGATGGCGTGTTCATATTGTCCGCGCGCGACGCCCACATTGATCGCCTGCGCGCGGGTGGATTCCAGCAGCGTCTGCGCGGTGATCACGTCCGAGCGCGCCGCGAAGCCGGCGTCGTACTGGTTTTGCGTGACCTGCAATGATTGCTGATACTGCTTGACGGTCTGATCGAGCAGGCGTTGCAGATCGTCGGCGCCACGCAGTGCGAAATAGTCGGTGGCGAGCGCGATCTGCACCGACAGCCTGGCGTTGGCGAGGTCCGCCGCGCTGACCTGCGCGGTGGCGGTGGCGCTTTCGAGCAGACGCCGCAGCCGGCCCCACACATCCGCATCCCAGCTCGCGGTGGGCTCCGCGCTGTAGGTCGTGCGCGTGGCGTTGCCGCCGAAATTGCCGAGCGCGCCGTTTTGCAGCGACGCACCGGTGGAGGCCCCGATCAGCGGGAACAGGCTGGCGCGCGCGATGCCCACTTCGCCCGCGGCGGCCCGATATGCGGCCTCGGCCTGGCGCACCGTCTGGCTCGACACGTCGATCGAGGCTTCGAGACGATCCAGCAACGGATCGTGATAGACCGACCACCAGGCGCTGGCATCGATGCCATCCATCGGCGTCGCCGGCCGCCAGCCGGCAAGTTCCTTGAACGTCACGGCATCGGGCGCATCGGGGCGCTCATAGTCCGGGCCGACCATGCAGCCTGCCAGCACGGCCAGCAGCAGCAGCGACGCGCGCGCGACGCGGCGGCTCATTGGCCGGCCTGCGTGGCGCCGTCGGCACCGGGCGAGACGTGCCGCGCCCACATCCGGTGGCTCCACAGCCGCAGCGCATCGAGATAGAGGTAGACGACCGGCGTGGTGAACAGGGTCAGCGCCTGGCTGACCAGCAGCCCGCCGACGATGGCGATGCCGAGCGGCTGGCGCAGTTCCGCGCCCTCGCCGATGCCAAAGGCCAGCGGCAGGGCGCCGAACATCGCGGCGAAGGTCGTCATCATGATCGGGCGGAAGCGCATCACGCAGGCTTGCCGGATCGCCGCGCGCGGGTCGAGCCCTTGTTCGCGTTCGGCCTGCAGGGCGAAATCGATCATCATGATCGCGTTCTTCTTGACGATGCCGATCAGCAGGATCACCCGGATCAGCGCGATGATGCTGAATTCGGTGTGGAACAGCATCAGCGCCAGCACCGCGCCCACGCCCGCCGATGGCAGGGTGGAGATGATGGTCAGCGGATGGATGAAACTTTCATAGAGAATACCAAGCACGACGTAGATCGCCGCCAGTGCGGCCAGGATCAGCACCGGCTCGCTGTCCAGTGACTTCTGGAACGTCGCGGCCGTGCCCTGGAACGTGCCATGGATCGCGGCCGGCATGCCGAGCTCGCGCATCGTCGCGGTGATCGCCGCCGACGCCTGGCCCAGCGAGGCGCCGGGCCGCACATTGAACGAGATGGTGGAGGCGACGAACATGCCTTGGTGATTGACCGCGAGCGGGGTGTGTCCGGGTGCGTAATGGGTGAATGCCGCAAGCGGCACCATGGTCTCGATCACGGTGCTGTCGGAGGTTCCGGTGGAGGCCGAGGATTTTCCAGAGACCGCGAGCGAGTTGGTCGCCTGGTTGCGGGCGAGCTGGATCACCGCGGAGTTGGCGGGCGGTGCGGCGCCGCTCACGGTTCCCACCGTCGCGTTGGAACCAAGCGTGCCCGGCGGTGCTGCTCCGCCCGCGGTGCTCACCCAGATCTGGTCCAGCATGCGCGGGTTCTGCCAGTAGCGCGGCGCCAGCTCCATCACCACGTGATATTGGTTGAGCGCGTTGTAGATGGTGGAGACCTGGCGCTGGCCGAAGGCGTCGTAAAGCGTGTTGTCGATCGCCGCGGGGGTGACGCCAAGGCGCGCCGCGGTCGGGCGGTCGATATCGAGATCGGTTTCCAGGCCGGCCTGCTGCTGGTCCGAATTGACGTCGGTGAATAATGGGTCTTTTTCAAGCTCGGCGGTCAACCGGGGCGCCCATTCATACAGCAGCGCCTGGCTGTCGGATTGCAGGGTGAACTGGTACTGCGCGTTGGTCTGGCGGCCGCCGACGCGGATGTCCTGCACCGCCTGGAGGAACATGCGCGCGCCCACGACCGGGGCGAGCTTCGCGCGCAGCCGCGCCATCACCGCGCCGGCCGAGACCTGGCGCTCTCGCAGGGGCTTGAGGCTGATGAACAGGAATCCCGAATTGGTCTGTCGTCCACCGGTGAAGCCGGCGGCGGTTTCCACCGCCGGATCGGCCTCGATGATCGCTTCGAACTGGCGCATCTTCTGGCTCATCGCCTGGAACGAGATGCTCTGATCGCCGACGATGCCGCCGATCAGCCGCCCGGTATCCTG
>DAHWBL010000192.1 GCA_027323595.1 Acetobacteraceae bacterium
TCTATCATCATGATGGCATTTTTCTTGACGATGCCGATCAGCAGGATGACGCCGATCAGCGCGATGATGGAAAACTCCGTACCGAAAGCCATCAGCGCCAGCAGGGCACCGACTCCGGCCGAAGGCAGGGTTGACAGGATGGTCAACGGATGAATCAGGCTTTCGTAGAGTATGCCCAGCACCAGATAAACCGAGATCAGCGCGGCAAGTATCAGGAAAGGCTGGCTGTTGAGCGATGCCTGGAATGCCCTCGCGGTGCCCTGGAAATTGCCCTGCACCGAACTCGGCACGCCAAGTTTGAGTATCGCGCCGTTGATGGCCTGCGTTGCATCGGACAGTGAAATGCCGACCGGCAGATTGAAGGACAGCGTAGCCGCGGCGAATTGTCCCTGGTGATTGACCACCAGCGGTGTAGCCGTCGGCTCATAATGCGCCAGCGAATCCAGCGGCACCTGGGCAGTTGTCCCGTTGGGGCCGGGAGCGATGACATAAATATCCTTCAGTGTTTCCGGACTCTGCAAATATTGCGGCGCCGCCTCCATGACGACACGGTATTGGTTGAGCGGGTTATATATCGTCGATACAAGGCGCTGGCCAAACAGGTCGTTGAGCGTTGAGTCGATCAGAAATTGCGAAACACCCAGCCTTGCCGCGGCGTCTTTATCCACCACCAGCGTGGTCTGCAAGCCTTTATCCTGCTGGTCGGTGTTGACGTCGGCAAGCTGCGGCAGTTTGCTCAGGGCCTCGCGGATGCGTGGCTCCCAGGTGCGCAGTTCGCGGATGGTGTCGGCTTGCAGCGTGTACTGGTACTGGGCGTTGCTGGGACGCCCGCCGACCCGGATATCCTGTTGCGGTTGCAGGTACAGGCTGGAGCCAGGTTCGCGCGCGATCCTGGGACGCAGGCGCGCGATGATCCGGTCGGCAGAAATTTTCCGCTCCGCGAGCGGCTTCAGCGACACGAACATGAAGCCCGAGTTGCGCTGTCCGCCCCCGGTGAAAGCGATGACGTTGTCCACACCGGGGTCCGAGTGCACGATGTCCACATAGCTGGCCAGTTTTTCGCGCATCGCCTGGAAGGAAATACTCTGGTCGGCCTGGATGATGCCTATCATTCGTCCCACGTCCTGCTGGGGGAAGAATCCTTTCGGTACGATGCTGTAGAGATAGATGTTGAGTCCTATGGTGGCCGCCAGCACCAACAGCATGATGCGACCGTGGGCCAGCGCCCAATCGAGGGAGATGCGATAGCGGTTCAGCGCGGCGGCAAAGAATCGCCCGCTGGCATGGTACAGGCGCCCGTGTTGTTCCTCTTTGCGCGGCCTAAGCAGGTGCGCGCACATCATCGGCGTGGTGGTCAGCGACAACACCAGCGAGACCAGAATGGCGGCGGAAAGCGTGACGGCAAATTCGCGGAACAGCCGCCCGATGATGCCGCCCATCAGCAGGATGGGGATGAACACCGCAATCAGCGACAGACTCATCGACAGCACGGTAAAGCCGACCTCGCGCGCGCCGCGCCGCGCGGCGTCGAATGGCGAACTGCCGTTCTCGATATGGCGCGACACGTTCTCCAGAACCACCACCGCATCGTCGATGACGAAGCCGGTAGATATGGTCAACGCCATCAGCGACAGCATGTTCAGGCTGAAGCCCGCCAGGTACATGACCGCAAACGTGCCAACCAGGGACACCGGCACGACGATGCTGGGTATCAGCGCCGCACGGCCATTGCGCAGGAACAGGAACACCACCAGCACGACGAGGATCACGGAAATGACCAGTGTGCGTTCGACCTCATGCAGCGAAGCGCGGATAGTCGGCGTGCGGTCCATCACCACATCGAGGTCGATCGTGCCCGGGATGGAGGCGCGCAACAGCGGCAGCAGGCCGCGCACGCGGGCCACGGTTTCGATGATGTTGGCACCCGGCTGGCGGTATACGATCATCATCACCGCGGGCTTGCCGTTGAACAGTCCGGCGTTGCGCACGTCCTGTACCGAATCCTCGACACTGGCGACATCGCCGATGCGCACCGCCGCGCCGTTGTGGAACGCGACGATCACCGGTATGTAGTCAGCCGCAGTCCTGGCCTGGTCGTTGGCCAGAATCTGCAAGTGGCGATCCCCGTCTTCGAAAGCTCCCTTGGGCCGGTTGGCATTCGTTGCGAAGATGGTTTTACGCACATCTTCAGCGCCTATGCCGAGCCGGTTCATTGCCGGCGGATCGAGCTCGACGCGCACCGCAGGCAGCGAGCTGCCGCCGACCGTGACCTGGCCTATTCCGTCGAGCTGAGAAATCTTTTGCGCCAGGATGGTCGAGGCGGCATCGTACATCTGGCCGCGCGACAACGATGCCGAAGTCAGCGACAGGATGATGATGGGTGCATCCGCGGGATTCACCTTGCGATAGGTCGGGTTGTTGGGCATGCCGGCCGGCAGCAGCGTGAGTGAATCATTGATGGCAGCCTGCACGTCGCGCGCGGCGCCGTCGATGTTGCGGGAAAGATCGAATTGCAGGATCACGGCGGTATTGCCCAGCGAACTGCTGGAGGTGATCTCGGTGATGCCGGCAATCGTGCCCAGCGACCGTTCAAGCGGGGTGGCTACCGTTGACGCCATGGTTTCCGGGCTGGCGCCGGGAAGCGCAGCCTGCACGGCTATGGTCGGGAAATCGACCTGCGGCAGCGGCGCCACCGGCAGCAGGGTGAACGACACGGCACCGGCCAGAGCCAGGCCCAGCGTCAACAGCGTGGTCGCGACCGGGCGGTTGATGAACGGGGCGGAAATGTTCATGCCGGGTTCACGACTGCGCGCCGCCGAGCAATTCGGTCGAAAGCAAGATAAATGACCGGGGTGGTGAACAGCGTCAGTACCTGACTCACGATCAGACCCCCGACCATAGTGATGCCCAGCGGATGGCGCAATTCCGAACCGACGCCCGTGCCCAGCATCAGCGGCAGCGCGGCCAGCAGCGCCGACATCGTGGTCATCAGGATGGGC
>DAHWBL010000236.1 GCA_027323595.1 Acetobacteraceae bacterium
GGCAGCAACTGGCCGCGTGCGGCGAAGTGGCTGGCTTTTTCCAGATGCAGGTCCGCCACCGCCAGCAGCCGACGCGCCGGCCACCACAGCGCGCCCTCGGGGTCGAGCAGCAGGGTCTCGCCGGCCAGATGCACTGGTGCCGCGGTCATGGCGCCGGCCGCGTCATCGATGCTTCTGCCAGCAGACTTTCTGCCTCGGCCAGCAGCGCGTCTTCGCTGGTCTGGCTGCGCACGCTTTCGCGGCCGATATCGAGCAGCACCGGCACCGCGAGCGGCGAAACCCGGTCGAGGCGCTCATGGCGGATGCGCCCTTCGATACGGGCGAGAAAGCCGGCGAGGCGACCCAGATCGGTCATGCCGCTGGCGGCGTCGGCACGGGTGGCGCGCAGCAGCACGTGATCGGGCTGATGCCGACGCAGCGCATTGTAGATCAGATCGGAATTGATCGTGAGCTGGCGCTGTCCACGCCGCGCGTCGATCTGATTTCGCGTGATCAGGCCGGAGATGATCGCGACGTTGCGAAATGTGCGCCGTAGCATGGAGCTGTCTTCCATCCAGGATTCCAGATCGTCGCCCAGCATGTCCTGCGCGAACAGATCAGCGATGTCGGTGGGTTCGCGCGCGCACCAGGCGCCCAGCACATAGTCGGTCGCGACGAAGCCGAGGGGCTGGCTGCCGGCGCGTTCGAGCCGGCGGGTCAGCAGCATGCCCAGGGTCTGATGCGCGTTGCGCCCTTCGAACGCGTAGGCGACGAGATACCATCGTCCGTTGCGCGGAAACGTCTCAACCAGAAGATCCTCGCGCCCGGGCAGGGATGCGTGGGCATCCTGTAGCGCGAGCCATTCGCGCACCGGCTCGGGCAGTTCGGGCCAACGCGCGCGGTCATGCAGCAGGGCGCGGACGCGGCTGGCGAGGTTGGTGGTCAGTGGCAGGCGCGCGCCGCCATAGACCGGCACCTGCGGATCGCCGCCGGCGGCCTGCGTGCATTCAAGCCAGATTTCGCGGATGCGCAAAAACTTCAGCTTCAGGCCGACAAAAATAAAAGCATCGCCGGGGCGCAGCGACTGCGCGAAATATTCCTCGACCTCGCCGAGCGCGCCACCGCCACGGCCGAGCAGGCGGATTTTGAGCATCGGCAGATCGACGATGGTGCCGACATTCATCCGTGCCTGGCGTGCGATGGCGGCGCTGCGAATATGCACCTGCCCGAGCGAGTCACGAAACAGCTTGCGGTAGCGCTCATAATTGGCAAGTGCGTAGCCACCGGTCTCGACAAAGCCAAGCACGTCGTTGAAATCGGCGCGGCTGAGCCCGGCGTAAGGTGCGGCGGCAAGAACCTCGGCGAACAGCGCGTCCGGATCAAACGGCGCGGACGCGGCGGTGAGCAGAAGATGCTGGGCGAGCACATCGAGCCCGCCTGGCCGGGGCGGGTCGCCATCCAACTCGCCGGCGCCGATCGCATCGATGGCGGCGATGCATTCCAGCACCTCGAACCGGTTCGCCGGCACCAGGATCGCGCGCGAGGCGAGGTCCATCCGGTGGTTGGCGCGTCCGATTCGTTGCAGCAGGCGCGAAGAGCCTTTCGGAGCACCGACCTGGATCACCTGATCCACGCCACCCCAGTCTATGCCCAGGTCGAGCGACGCGGTGGCGACCACCGCGCGCAGCCGTCCGCCTGCCATGGCCGCCTCCACCCGCCGGCGCAGCGCGATATCGAGGCTGCCGTGATGCAGCGCGATCGGCAGCGTCGCGTCGTTATGGCGCCACAGCTCGGCGAACAGCAGTTCCGCCTGCGCGCGGGTATTGACGAAAACGATCGTCATCGCGGTGGCGGCGACGCGTGCCAGGATCGCCGGAGCGCTGGCCAGGCCCATGCGCCCCGACCAGGGAAGTCGCGCCTGCGGCAGCATGATCGACAGCTCCGGCGCGGCGCCATCGCTCACCTCGATCAAGTGCGCCGGCGCTCCCTGGCCGACGAATTCGAGCAGCTCGTGCGGATGCGCGACGGTGGCTGACAGCCCGATCCGTGTCGCGGCGGGCGCGAGCCTGGCGAGTCGGGCGAGGCACAGCGCGAGCTGGTCGCCACGCTTGGTGCCGGCGAGCGCGTGAATTTCGTCGATGATGATCCGGCGCAGCGGCGCGAACAGGCGCGCGGCATCCGGCCAGGAGAGCATGAGCGCGAGGCTCTCCGGCGTGGTGAGAAACAGATGCGGTGGTGATTCACGCTGTTTGCGACGTCGGTTTTCAGGAGTGTCACCAGTGCGCGTGCCGATCGTGACCGCGAGGTTCATCTCCGCGATGGGCGCGTCCAGATTGCGCGCGATGTCGGTGGCCAGAGCCTTCAGCGGGCTGATGTAAAGCGTATGCGGGCCGCCGGTCGGCTGCTGGGCGAGCTCGATGAGGCTGGGCAGGAATCCGGCGAGGGTCTTGCCGCCGCCGGTCGGCGCGATGAGCAGCACCGACGATCCTGCGGCGACGGCGTCGTATACCGCAAGCTGATGCGGTCGCGCCGACCACTGGCGGGCAGCAAACCAACCGGCAAAAGGTTCTGGAAATGTTCTTGCCATCGGCGCGGTTTAGCACGGATGGCTGGCGGTGGAAGTGTGTCGGTGTCACACGCTTCGGTCTTGCTAAGCCGGCGAGTGAATGGTACAGACTGTTCCACGTTGCAGTACACCAAACCTGAGGGAGGAACAGATGCCGGTAACCGTCCGGGGCATTCAGTTCGAGGCCAACACCGACAACTCCATGGGTCTGGAGTTCTATAACCTGTCGCATCCCTGGGGATTTCAGGTGCCGAACTGGCCCTATTTCACCGATGTGCAGATCGATCGCATCCATTACATGGCGAAGTCCGGTGTGCTGACGCAGCGCTTCACCACGACGATGCATTCCTCCACCCATATCGACGCGCCGGCGCACGTGATTGCGGGCACCCCGTTCATCGAGGAGGTGCCGCTGCCACACTTCTTCGGTACTGGCATCGTTGTTTCCATTCCGAAAAAGAAATGGGAATTCATCACCTACGACGATCTGGAAAAGGCCGCCGGGCACGTGGTGCGCCGCGGTGATGTGGTGATCGTCAACACCGGCTGGCACAAGCGCTATGAGGACGGCGATTATTTCGCCTATTGCCCGGGCTTTGTGCCCTCCGCCGGCGACTGGTTCGTCGAGAAGGGCGTGAAGGTTGTCGGCCACGACACGCAGGCCAACGATCATCCGCTGGCGACCGCGATCGGCCCGCAGCGCAACGGGCCGCTGCTGCCGCATCTGGCCAAGGAATATCTGGAGTGGTCGGGCGGGCGCACCTGGGACCAGGATTTCCCTGAGTGGGAGCCGGTGCATCGCAAGCTGTTCAGCAACGGGATTCTGGGCATCGAGAATGTCGGCGGCGATCTGGATGCCGTGACCGGCAAGCGCGTGACCTTCGCGTTCTTCCCGTGGAACTGGACGCGCGGCGATGGCTGCATCATCCGTCTGGTGGCGATGATCGACCGGCGCGGGGCGTATCGGATCGAGAGCGGGGAGAGCTTCTGATGTTGCACGTCAAGCGCTACGCCGATGCCAAGCCGTACGAGGCGGCGAACCATTGGGATGTGAAGGGCCTGCGCCTGCAGGGTTTCGAACCTGGCGCGCCGGAAAAATTCTGGGTGGGACTGTCGCATTTCCTGCCCGGCGGCGGCGCGGGTCCGGATTCCGGGCCGGTCGAGAAGGTCTATGTCGTGCTGTCCGGTCACATGACGGTGTGGGCGGACGGGCAGGAAGTGGTGCTGGGTCCGATGGACAGTTGCACCATTCCGCCGGGCATGGAACGCAAGATCACCAACGTGGGCAACGACATCTGCACCATGCTGGTCATCGTCCAGACGCCGGTGAAGTGACATGGAAGAATGGCTGCGCAATCCGGCGAGCTTGTTTGACATCAAAGGCAAGTCCGCGATCGTGACCGGTGCCTCCGGCGCGTTTGGCGCGCTGGCGGCGAAGGTTCTGGCCGGCGCGGGAGCGCGGCTGGTGCTGACCGCGGGCAACCTTTCCGCGCTGGAGGAGGTTGCCGGTGAGTGTCGTGCGCTGGGTGCGCAGGTGATCGCGGTGAACCGACGTCCGAGCACCGAGGCGGATTGCGCCGCGATCGCGCAGGCGGCGGTGGACGGGTTTGGCGGCATCGATATTCTCGTGGTGGCGTCAGGCATGAACAAGGTGGCGCCGATCGTCGACACGCCGCTTGATCAGTTCGAATCGATCATGGATGCCAACGTCACCGACAGTTGGCTGATGTCGCGCGCGGCGGGCCGGCACATGATCCCGGCCGGGCGTGGTGGCAAGGTGGTGCTGATGTCCTCGGCGCGCGGCAAACTGGGGCATCCGGCCGGCTACACCGCCTATTGCGCGTCGAAATCCGCGGTGGACGGCATCACCCGTGCGCTGGGCTGCGAATGGGGCAAATACAACATCCAGGTGAACGCCATCGCGCCGACGGTGTTTCGCTCCGCGCTCACCGCATGGATGTTCGAGGACAACGAAAAATCCACTGCCGCGCGCAACGGATTTCTCTCCCGCGTGCCGCTCGGCCGTTTGGGTGAGCCGTCCGATCTCGCCGGGCCGCTGCTGTTTTTGGTGTCCGCCGCGTCGGCGTTCTACACCGGACATATCCTAGATGCCGATGGCGGGTACAGCGCCGGATGAGTGCCGCCCGCGTCACGGTGATCGGTGCCGGGCTGATGGGGCACGGCATCGCGCAGGTGTTCGCGCGCGCCGGACACCAGGTGACGGTGCAGGACCCCTATCAGCCCAGCCTTGATTCGTTGCGAGACCGGATCGCCGCGAATCTGCGCGATCTCGGCCAGGATGAGAGCGCGGTGGAGCGCGTGCGCGGCGAGCGTGATCTGGGCGCGGCGGTGGCGGAGGCGGACTACGTCGTCGAGGCCGCGCCCGAGGATATCGCGCTCAAACAGGCGACCTTTGCCACCATCGAGGCGCACGCGCCCGCGGATTGCGTGCTGGCGTCGAACACGTCGGTGATCCCCATCACCCAGATCATGGCGGGCCTGCGCGACCGCAGCCGCGCGATTGGCACGCATTGGTGGAACCCGCCCTTTCTGGTGCCGCTGGTGGAAGTGATCCAGACCGAATGGACCGACCCTTCGGTGATCGAATGGACGATGCAACTGCATGGCGCGCTGGGCAAGACGGCGGTGCATGTGCGCAAGGATGTGCCCGGCTTTATCGGAAATCGTCTGCAACATGCCTTGTGGCGTGAGGCGATTTCCATTGTCGATCGTGGCATCGCGGATGCGCAGACGGTGGACGCGGTGATCCGCGCCTCGATCGGGCGGCGGCTGTCGGTGCTGGCGCCGCTCGCCAACGCCGACCTCGTCGGCACCGATCTCACGCTTGCGATCCATCGCACGGTGCTGCCCGATATCGAGAACCGGCCGGGGCCGTCCCCGCTGCTGGAAAAGCTGGTGGCGGACGGTAAACTGGGCTTCAAGACCGGTGAAGGATTTTCGACCTGGTCGCAATCTCAGCAATCCGACATTCGCCAGGCGATGGTGCGCCATCTCACGGCTGCCGCGGTACAGGACCCGCCACCCAGCGGTGCGATCGCCCCGTGGCGACGTCACTAGGCCCGATCCTGTCGCTTGCTGGCCTCAGCAAGCGATTTGGCGCGGTGGTGGTTGCGCAGGACCTTCATCTGGAGGTCGCGCGTGGCGAGGCGCTGGGAATTCTGGGCCCCAATGGCGCCG
>DAHWBL010000237.1 GCA_027323595.1 Acetobacteraceae bacterium
CTGCTCGCCGGCCATCTGCCGGGCAAGCGCGGTCTCCGGGCTGAGGTCGCAGGCGGCGAGCCAGGCGCGCGCCGCGCCGGTCAGCCGGCCATCATCGGTGAGCGGCGAAAATGCCGGCGCGATGCCCCCGGTCTCCACCCCCAGCAGCGCGTCGGCCGGGCCTGGCGGCAGGATGGCGGTGGTGCTGTCATGGTGCGGCGCAAGCACCCCGCGTGCCGCGCGCGCGGCGACCGCGAGCTCCGGCAGCTCCGGGCAGGGCGGCGGCAGGCGCCAGTCCGGTGAGATCAGCGTCGCCTGCGCGGCGAACCGCGCCGAGGCCGCATCCGCCCGGCCGCGCAGCAGCGCGGCGAGATTGGCGGCCACCAGCCGCGCCGGCGCGCTGTCATACTCCAGCCCCAGCGCGGCGAGTAGCCCGGCGAGGTCGCTCATCGCCACCGCGATGCGCCGCGCCGCGGGGGCCGCGAGGCCGAGCGCGAGCACCGCCGCGTCGATCGCCTCGGCCAGCGCATCGACATCAAGACCGAGCACCGGGTCGAAAAATCCGGCCAGATTGAGCACGAAGCCCGGCACATCGTCCGCGCTCGGCGCGGCGTGCGACCAAAGCGCGCGATCCGGCGCGCCACGCCGTGCCAGCAGCAGCGCGCGCAGTCGCTCGCCGACGGGCTCGCTGATGCCGCGCGTGGTGGCGGCGGCCGCCACCCGGCCGATCCAGCCCTCGGCGGCATCGGTGAGCGAAATCGGCTCCTGTGCGTCGTGCGAACCCTCGACCAGAGCGGCGAGCGCGGCGGCGGCGGCGTCACCCCAGGTGACCGGCAGGCTGACCAGGCGAACCGGCTGGTCCGGCTCGCCGGCGGCCTCGATCTGGCGCATGCGCACCCCTTGCCAGAGCTGATCGCCCGCCGATTGTGCCATCGATGCCTCCATGCGCTGTGCCCGCGAGGCCGCAGGCTATGACAGGGGCCGACGGAGATAAAGCGTATTTAGTGGTAAATTCGCTCCCGACCCACAAAATCCTGTGGATAGCTTTCGTCCCGTCGCCGAGGTGGACCAACCCGCGCTTGCGTCCTATATGCGGCGGATGGACATCGGCACCCGACTCTTCACCGCGCTGCGTGGCCGCCTGGTTGGACGCGACGCCCCTGGCAACCGCTATTACGAGGACCGTCGGGGCACGCTGCCCGGTCGGGCGCGCCCGCGACGC
This sequence comes from Acetobacteraceae bacterium, assembly GCA_027323595.1. Lineage (GTDB taxonomy): Bacteria > Pseudomonadota > Alphaproteobacteria > Acetobacterales > Acetobacteraceae > CAIVDX01. The sequence continues at coordinate 1,202 of DAHWBL010000237.1, forward strand.
TGGGTGATCTATGCCGGCGCGCCGGACGCCTCGGCGGTGCCGGCCGAATGGCATGCCTGGCTGCACCACATCACCGAGGCGCCGATCCCGCAGAGCGCGCGGCGGCCCTGGCAGTTGCCGCATTTGGCCAACCAGACCGGCACCGACAATTCCTACCGTCCGGCCGGGCATGATTATCGCGGCGGACATCGCGCCGCCGCCGGTGCGGATTACGAATCCTGGACTCCGGGCAGCTAGCCGCACCATGGCGCGCAGTGTGGCCGAGATTGCGGCGGGAGCGGCGGTGCTGGTGGTTGCCGCCGGCTTCGTCGCCTATGCCGGGGTGCATACCGGCCACGGCACCGCCGGGGCGTATGAGCTGAGCGCTGATTTCAACCGTATCGACGGGCTGGCCACCGGCGCGGATGTGCGCCTGGCCGGGGTCAATGTCGGCAAGGTGATCGATGCCTCGATCGACCCGAAATCCTATCTGGCCCATGTCACGCTGAGCGTGCGCGACGGGCTGGCATTGCCCGATGACAGCTCCGCCGAGGTGATCAGCGACGGGCTGCTGGGCGGCAAATTCCTCTCGCTCGCGCCGGGTGGGTCGGACAAGATGCTCAAGCCCGGCGGGCGGATCACCATCACCCAGTCGGCGGTGTCGCTGGAGGATCTGCTCGGCAAGTTCATCTTCAACGTCGCCGATCTCGCCTCCGCGGTGCAGAAGACCCTGCCCAAGGACGCCGATGGAACCGCCGGCCCGACCACGCCCGGAAATGGCGCGAAATAGCCACCGCCTCGGGCTGATGCTGATGGCCGCCTGCGCGCTGGTGGCGCGGACCGCCGGCGCGCAGCCGGTGCCCGCAGACGCCGGCTGGCTGCCGCGGCAGACCGCCGAGCTGCGCGGCCTCGACAAGGTCACCGCCGCGATGAAGCCGCTCGTGGTCACGGTCGGCGGCGCGGTGCATCTGGGCTCGCTCACCATCACGGTGCGCGCCTGCCAGGTGCGCCCGCCCGACCAGCCGCCGGACGCCACCGCCTTTCTCGACATCGTGGACAGCCGCTCCGGCGCGCCGGAATTTCACGGCTGGATGTTCGCCAACGAGCCATCGATCAATATTTTTCAGCACCCGGTCTATGATGTCCGGCTGAACGGCTGCCACGGGTGAGCCTCGCGCTGCCGCCGCTGGCGCGCACCGCGCTGCTGCTCGATCTCGATGGCACGCTGATCGACATCGCCGCCACGCCTGACGCGGTGGTGGTGCCGGGCGGGTTATGCGCGGATCTGCTGCGGCTGCGCGCGGCGCTGGGCGGGGCGCTGGCGATCCTGTCCGGCCGGCCGGTCGAGGCGGTGGATGCGCTGCTGCCCGGTGTGGCGCAGGCGGTGGCCGGCGAGCACGGCGCGGCGCTGCGTCCCGCGCCGGGAGCGGCGCCGGTGCGCGCCGATCTGCCGATGCCGCCGCCGCTCTGGCGCGCGCGCGCCGCGGCATTGGTCGCCGCCCATCCGGGCACGCTGCTGGAGGACAAATCACGCGGCTTCGTGCTGCATTTCCGCCGGGTGCCAGAGGCCGGTCCGGTGCTGCGCGACACCATCGCGCCGCTGGTCGCCACCGACGCGCGCTTCGAGCTGATGGCGGCCGCGATGGCGTGGGAGGTGCGCGCGCGCGGTGTGGACAAGGGGGCGGCACTGCGCGCGGTGATGGCGCTGCCGCCGTTCGCCGGACGCACACCGCTGTTCATCGGCGACGATGTCACCGACCGCGATGCGATCGCCGCGGCGCAGGCCATGGGCGGCGTGGGGCTGCTGGTCGGCGAGGTGTTCGGCGCGCCCGCCGGCGTGCGGGCCTGGCTCGGGCGGGCGGTGGTGGAGGCGGCGTGGCCGAATATCCCGACGGGAGATGTTGAGCGCTGAAAGTCGCTAATTGTCTATAAAGTTGTCTTTAATTGTATTTAGGATAATTTTTTGCAAACTTTTGCATAGCCCTCAGGCGCCGAGCCGACTTCGCACATGCACCAACCGCGCATTTGTCATCGAAGAAAGGATCACGCCGTGTCCAACCCATTGAAGATGCCGCGATCCAATTCCCCATCCTGCCACAATGCGCGACGGCTCGCCGCTGTCGTGGCGGCGTTGTGCGCGGCACCAATCGGGGCTCATGCGACCAGTTTCGGCTATGTTGGATCAATGGTGGATTACACCATTCCAACCACCGGTGTTTACGACATTGTTGCCATCGGCGCCGGAGGCGGTGCCAGTTCGGGCGGCGGCGCTGGTGGCCTCGGGGCCGAGGTCGGCGGCCTGTTCACGGTCGACGCAGGCACCGTTTTACAAATTGCGGTCGGTGGCGCGGGGGGCACCGGCGCGTTCGGCCCAGGTGCCGCGGGCGGCGGCGGGGACAGCTTCGCCACCATCAGCGGGCAACCGGCCGGGACCAGTTTTCCCTCCGTGCCAGGCGGCTATGATTACGGTGGCGGCGGCGGGCTGTTCAGCGGTGGCGGCGGTGGTGGCCTCGGTGGCGGCGGCGGCGGTGGCTATAGCGGCGGCGGCGCCGGCGGCGCGCAGGCGAGCGGCTCTGCCGGTTCGGCCGCTGTCGGCGGCGGTGGTGGTGGTGGGGGCTCGTTCGACGGCGGCGTCAGCCCGGCTCTGGTGGCGGCCTTCAACGCCGGCAACGGCTCTGTCACGATCACCGCGCAGGCGCCTGTCACCCCGGTTCCTGAACCCGGCGATCTCGGCCTGCTGGCATTTGGTCTGCTCAACCTCGCATTGATTGCCCGGCGGCGTTCGCGTCGCTGACGCGCCTCGCCCGAGCGTCCTCAGGTCGGTCCGGGTCGGCTCGGCCGGCCAATCCGATTCCAGTCTTTCCTTTGGCGGGCAATTGCAGCGGATCCGATGATTCTACCTGACCCGATCTCGCTCTACCCGGTCGCGCGGCTGAGAAACGCGCCGCCCACCGGGGCGAAGGCCATGTCGATGTAGGCGAGCACGCGCGGCCTGCCGAACGAGGCGAAATCGATGATGTCGACAAGAACAAATCCGGCCTCGCGCATGTGCGCCGCGACGTCGATATAGTCGCTGCCGCCGACCAGGCGCGGCGTGACCGAACATTCCACGATCACCAGATCGGCCCCGGCGACGACGTGCGGGCCACCGCGCAGCACCGCGAGATCGGCGCCCTCGGCGTCGACCTTGACGACATAGGGGCCCTCGACGCCGGCGAGCGCGTCATCGAGGCGGCGCACCGGCACGCGGTGCTGGCTGTAGCCGGTGCGGCCGACCTTGCGCTGCACGTTTTCCCAGGCCGGATCGACCGCGAGCAGGCTTGATCCGGTCGGCGAATTATCCGGCACGTTCAGCACCATCTCGCCGTCGCTGTCCGACAGCGCGCACCAATGCACCCGCGCGTTGCGACGGGCCTGAAGCGCCTCGATCTGTGGCGCGAACATGCGCAGCGGCTCGAACAGCACCAGCTCCGCCGCGGGGAATGCGTCATAGAGCCAGTCGGTGCCGGGGCCGACGCCGATGTCGATCAGCGTGCGCGGCGACAC
>DAHWBL010000213.1 GCA_027323595.1 Acetobacteraceae bacterium
CCGCCCCCGACCCCGCGGCGGCGGCCGCGGCGATCATCGCGGAGATGGAAGCAGCGCGTGATGACCGAAGGTGGCATCACACGCAGGTCTGAATCACGCGCACAAACAAGCAGCTGGAGCAGGCTGCCTTCGCCTGTCGGAAGGCAGCCTGCTCCAGCCTACTCCGCCGCCTGAGCGCGCAGCGCCAGCTCCACCTCGTCCACACCCAGCGTGGCCCAATCGACGTTTTTCGGCACCACGCCCTCGAAGCTCGCCAGCTTCACGAACGGCACCCGCGGTTCGGCGGTGCCGATCACCGGCTTGCCATCCACCACCGCCTGCGCGGCCGCCACCATCTGGCGGCGGAACTGCACCACCGCGAGGTCCGACACGCCGAGCCTCTCCTCGCTGCGCTGCGCGATCGGGCCCATGGTCTCCCACATCGCCATGTCCTGGAAGGTGAATCCCTGGATGCCGGTCCAGTCGCCCGCCGCCATCGCCGCGCGATCCTGCAGATAATCATTGGCGCGGGTGCGCCGGGGCACCCAGGCCGGATCGAGATCGACACCGGGCGTGGCATGGCAGAATTTGCGCCAATCCTGGGTGCTGATGCCCTTCGTCGGATGCCAGGCGATGAAATTGAACCAGCAATTCTCGTCATCGATCGGCACCAGCGCCTGCGCGACATTGTAGGTCGCGTTGGGCGGGATCAGCACATAGAACGGTGCGACGAACAGCGTCGTGCGCACGTAATGGTGGGTGTCCTCGTTGTACAGCGGCCGCCGGATCGCGGCATAGCGAAACCCCCAGCCATTGAGCTGCGACACCATGCGCGGCGCCTTGTCGGCACTGGGGCGCACCCAGGTCGTCTCATGCGCCTCCGCCTTATCCACCGGCACGCCCAGGAAGTCCGACGAATGCAGCGACGACGAATGCGCCGAATCGATCGCCCCTTCCAGAACCTGCGCCCAGTTGCAGCGGATTTTCAAACGCACCACCGCGATCGTGGTGTCCGCCGTGGGCGCCCAGGTCGGCGGCTCCCACGGCCGCATCGCCGCGCGATCGCCCATCCACAGCCACACGAACCCCGCCCCCTCATGCACCGGATAGGCGACATGCTTGATGTTCTGCTTCATCCTGGTGTCGGCCGGCTCGGAGGGCATGTCGGTGATCGTGCCGTCCACATCGAACTTCCAGCCATGATACAGACAGCGCAGCCCGCATTCCTCGTTGCGCCCATAGGCCAGCGACACCCGCCGATGCGGACAATATTCGCCCAGCGCGCCAAGCCGGCCGGCGCTGTCACGGAAAATCACCAAATCCTCGCCATACAGCCGCACCCGCAGCGGCTTGCCGCCAGACTCGGCGACCTCCTCGGGCAGACAGGCCGGAATCCAGAACGACCGATGGATTTTGCCCATCGGCGCATCCCCCTCGACGCGGCACAGCAGATCGTTCTCCTCGGGCGTCATCGGCTCCCCTCCCTTGCGGAAATAATCTTAGGTCTCTAAGTTGTTCGCGGTATAGCGGCGGCGCCGGCCCATGTCCAGCAGGATTTTGCCCGCGCCGCCCCGGGGGGAGACAGACGAGATGGAGCCGATCAGGCTTGGGGTGATCGGGCTGGGACGCGCCTTCGCCCTGATGCGCGCGAGCTTTCACGCCGACCCGCGCGTGCGCCTGGTCGCCGGCTGCGACCCCCGCGCCGCCGCCCGCGATCGTTTCGTTTCCGATTATCGCGGACACGCCTACGCCGATGCCAGCTCGCTCGCCGCCGACCCCGCGGTGGAGGCGGTCTATGTCGCCAGCCCGCACCAGTTCCACACCGAACATGTGCTGGCCGCCCTCGCCGCCGGCCGCCACGTGCTGGTGGAAAAGCCACTGGCGCTGACCCTGGCCGACTGCGCCACCATGCGCGACGCCGCCCGTGCCGCCGGGCGCCACATCGTGGTCGGCCACAGCCACGGCTTTGACGCCCCCATCGCCGCCGCCCGCGCGGCGATCGCCGCCGGCACGCATGGCCGCCTGCGCATGATCCATGCAGTTTACCACACGGATTTTCTCTATCGCCCACGCCGCCCCGAGGAGCTGGATTCCGCCCAGGGCGGCGGCGTGGTGTTCAACCAGGCGCCGCACCAGCTCGACATCGTGCGCCTGCTCGGCGGCGGCATGCTCGCCTCGGTGCGCGCGCTGACCGGCGCGTGGGACCCCGCCCGACCGACCGAGGGCGCCTACGCCGCGCTGCTGCGCTTCACCGATGGTGCCTTTGCCAGCCTCACTTATTCCGGCTACGCACATTTCGACGGCGACGAATTCACCAACTGGATCAGCGAGGCCGGCCGCGACAAGCCCCCCGGCGCGCCCTTCACCGCCCGCGCCCGCCTGCCCGCCGACCAGCCCGGCGAACTGGCCCAGCGCACCGCGCGCAGCTATGGCGCACCCGACACGCCCACACTTTCCCCGCCGCACCACGAACATTTCGGCCTGATCCTCGCCAGTTGCGACCATGCCGATCTGCGCCCGCTGCCCGACCGGCTGCGCATCCATGCCGACGGCGTCACCATCGACCAGCCCATCGCCCCACCATCGGTGCCCCGCCGCGAAGTGCTCGACGAGCTGGTGGCCGCGGTGCGAACCGGGCACAGGCCGCTGCACGACGCGGCCTGGGGCATGGCAACGATGGAGGCGGCACTGGCAATCCGCGAATCGGCCGCGAGCGGTCAGGATGTGCCCATGCGACACCAGGTGCCGGTGATGCAGGAGCCAGCATGAGCGACACGCGCGAAATCCTGCGCCACTGGCGCGAACGCCTGCCCGAAGACCGGCTCGCCCATCTGGTGCGCGACGCCGGCCGCGCCCTCACCCGCGCGCTTGCCGCGCGCCTCGCCACCGAGGGCATCGCCTTCGGCCATTGGGCGTTCCTGCGCGTGCTGTGGGGACAGGACGGCCTCACCCAACGCGAGCTGGCCGAACGCGCCGGCATGACCGAACCCACCACCGCCACCGCGCTGGCCGCCATGGAGCGCGAAGGCTGGGTGCATCGCGGCCAGCAGGGCGGCAACCGACGCAAGATCTACGTCACCCTCACCCCCGCCGGTCGCGACCTGCGCGCGCGCCTGGTGCCGCTCGCCGAACAGATCAACGAAGTCGCGGTGCGCGGCGCCGAACCACACGAAATCGAGACCGCCCGGCGCCTGCTGCTGCGCATGCTGGCCAATCTGGCGGACGATGATATGTAGGGGTTTAATATACTTCTGGAAGAATGTTCTTTTTTGAAAAAAAAGAACCAAAAAACTTTTCGGACTTTTGGTCGGAATCTGCGGCGACTATGGGGGAAATCATCATGTGGTTGCGTGGGTTGTTGGTGGCGGCTTTGACTTTGGCCAGCGGGGCCTCCTGGTCGGCCGAGCCGGTGGATATCCCTCTGGTGCTGCCGCTCACCGGGCGCGGCGCCTTCCTGGGCCAGCAATTCGTCGCCAATTACGGCCCGCTCGCCGAGCTGGTGAACGCCACCGGCGGCATCGCCGGCCGCCCACTCACCTTCAGCTACAATGACGATCAATCCAGCCCCCAGCAGGACGTGCAGATCGCCGCCTCGCTGATCGCCCGCCACCCGCCGATCATCCTGGGCTCCGCCATCGTCGCGCTGTGCAACTCGATGGCGCCGATGATGAAAAACGGCCCGGTGCAATATTGCCTGTCGCCAAGTTTCGAGCCCAAGCCAGGCGGCTTCGGATTTTCCGCCGGCGTCGCCACGCGCGACCAGATCGCCGCCATCGTGCGCTATTTCCGCATCAAGGGCTGGACCAGAATCGCGCTGCTCAACAGCTCCGACACCACCGGGCAGAACGCCGATCACGACATCAAGGGCGTGCTCGACAAGGACGAGAACAAGACCATGACGGTGGTCCTCACCGATCATTTCAACCCCGCCGACATCTCGGTCGCCGCCCAGATCGCGCGCATCAAGGACAGCGGCGCACAGGCCATGATCGCCTGGACCACCGGCGTTCCGGTGGCGACCATCTTCAAGGGCATGATCCAGGCCGGCCTCGACATCCCCATCGGCACCAGCTCGGGCAACCAGACCTTCACCCAGATGGCACAGTTCGAATCGTTCCTGCCAAAACAACTGGTGATGGGCTCGGCACTCTTCCCGCCGCACGCAGGCATCATCACCCTCGACCCGCGCGTCGAAGCCGCACAGGCGCAGATGAACAAGGCCCTCGGCGCACACGCCATCATCGCCGACATCGCCGCCGCCTGCGGCTGGGACGCAGCCATGATCACCGTCAGCGCCCTGCGCAAACTCGGCCCCGACGCCACACCCGCGCAAATCCGCGACTACATCGCCAACCTCACCGATTTCCCCGGCATCAACGGCATCTACGACTTCAAAACCTACCCCGACCGCGGCCTCGGCGCCGATTCGGTCACGGTGATCACCTACGACCCCAACGCCAAAAGCTGGGTCTGGCTCAGCAAACCAGGCGGCGCCCCGCT
>DAHWBL010000239.1 GCA_027323595.1 Acetobacteraceae bacterium
GCCCCGTGGCGACGTCACTAGGCCCGATCCTGTCGCTTGCTGGCCTCAGCAAGCGATTTGGCGCGGTGGTGGTTGCGCAGGACCTTCATCTGGAGGTCGCGCGTGGCGAGGCGCTGGGAATTCTGGGCCCCAATGGCGCCGGCAAGACCAGCCTGTTCGGCATGATCACCGGCACGCTGAAACCCGACGCCGGACGGGTGCTGTTCGACGGGCGCGCGATCACCGAATTGTCGCCGGCGGCGCGCTGCCGTGCGGGGATCGCGCGCAGCTTTCAGGTGCCCCAGCCGTTCGGCGGCATGACCGTGTTCGAGAATCTGGTGGTGGCGGCGGCCTTCGGCGACGGCATGTCGGAGCGCGGAAGCTATCGCCACTGCATGGAGATTTTGGAACGCTGCGGGCTCGCGGATCGGGCGAACCGGTTGGCCGGATCGCTCACCCTGCTCGACCGCAAGCGGCTGGAACTGGCGCGCGCGCTCGCGACCAGGCCGAGCCTGCTGCTGCTCGATGAGGTGGCGGGCGGCCTGAGCGAGCATGAATGTCATGCGCTGGTGGCGCTGGTGCGCGATGTGCACGCATCGGGCGTGACGATCGTGTGGATCGAGCATGTGGTGCATGCGCTGATCGCGGTGGTGAACCGGCTGGTGGTGCTGCATGGCGGCGGCTTCATTGCCAATGGCGTGCCCGACGAGGTGATCCGCAGCCCGCTGGTGGCCGAAATCTATATGGGGATCGAGGCCGATGTCTGAGCCGGTGCTCGTGGTGGACAGGCTCGATGCGTTCTACGGAGATTTCCAGGCGCTGTTCGGCGTGTCGGCGGAGCTGCGCGCCGGTGAGGTGCTGGCGGTGATCGGCGCGAACGGGGCGGGCAAGAGCACGCTGCTGAAAACCATCGCCGGGCTGATGCCCACGCGCGCGGATGCCGTGCGTTTCGACGGTGCGCCGATCGGGGCGCTGGCGGCGCACAAGGTGGTGGCGCGCGGGATCGCGCTGGTGCCAGAGGGCCGGCGGCTGTTTCCTTCCTTGTCGGTCGAGGAAAATCTGCTCGTTGGCGGGCAGTTGCGTCGCCCGGGCGCATGGTCGCTCGCGCGGGTCTATGAATTATTCCCGGTTCTGGCGGAACGGCGCCACACGCCGGCCACCGCGTTGTCGGGCGGCCAGCAGCAGATGGTTGCCATCGGGCGGGCGCTGATGTCCAATCCGTCGTTGCTGTTGTGCGACGAGATCAGCCTTGGTCTGGCGCCAACCATCGTGCGCGACATCTATGCGTGCGTGCCGCGGATCGTGGGCGAGGGGACGGCGATGGTGATGGTGGAACAGGATATCGGCCAGGCGCTCGCGGCGGCGAAATTCGTGATCTGTCTGCAGGAAGGGCGGGTGGCGCTCACCGGGGTCGCCGCGCAGGTCAGTCGGGCCGACATCGCCGCCGCCTATTTCGGGGTCTGATCATGCTCGACTGGGTCAACACGATTTTGCAGGGCGTGTTGCTGGGCGGTCTGTACGCGATGTTCGCGGCCGGGCTGTCGCTGATTTTCGGCGTGATGCGGCTGGTCAATATCGCGCATGGCGATCTGATCGTGCTGGCGGCCTATGTCGCGCTGGTGACCACCGAGGCGCTCGGCATCGGGCCGTTGCCGGCGATCGTGGTGGTGGTGCCGGTGATGGCGCTGATCGGCTACGGCTTGCAGCGCGGCCTGCTGAATTTCACCCTGGGCGACGATATTCTGCCGCCGCTGCTGGTGACGTTCGGCCTGTCGATCATCATCCAGAACGGCCTGCTGGAGATTTTTACCGCTGACAGCAGGAAACTCCAGGCCGGTCCGATCGAGATCGCGTCGATCCATCTGCCTGGCGGGATCGCGCTGGGAACCCTGCCGGTGATCCAGTTCCTGGTCGCGGTGGCGGTGATCGGGGCATTGCAATTATTGCTTTATCGCACTGCTCTGGGCCGCAGCTTCCGCGCGGTGTCGGACGACCAGCCGGTGGCGCAACTGATGGGCATCAATAATCGGCACATCTTCGCGCTGGCGATGGCGATTTCGCTGGCCGTGGTGGCGGTGGCCGGCGTGCTGCTTGCCGTGCGCAGTAATTTCGATCCCGCGATCGGCCCGGCCCGGCTGATATTCGGGTTCGAGGCGGTGATCATGGGCGGGCTGGCGAGCCTGTGGGGCACGCTGGCCGGCGGCATTCTGCTCGGGGTCGCGCAGACGATGGGCGCACGAATTGATCCGGGTTGGCAGATCCTGGCCGGGCATCTGGTGTTTTTGCTGGTGCTCGCCATCCGCCCGAGCGGCATGTTCGCGCGGCCCGGCCAATGAACGGCGCGATGCGGACCGTTCGCGTCGGCTCCGCGGGGCCGGCGCATCGGCTGGTGTTCGCGCTGTTGGCGGCGGTGGTGCTGGGGCTGGCGGCCGCGCCCTACTGGGCGGATCGTGACGGCATTCGGCTGCTGGGTGAGTTCTTCGCCTATGCGGCGCTCGCCAGCCTGTGGAATCTGCTCGCCGGCTATGCCGGGCTCGTGTCGGTGGGGCAGCAGGCGTTCGTCGGCCTGGGCGGCTACGTGATGGTGACGCTCGCGATTTTCGTTGGCGTGAACCCGCTGTTCGCGATTCCGGTCGCCGGGCTCGCCGCCGGGGTGATCGCGGTGCCGGTGGCGTCGCTCACCTTTCGGCTGCGCGGCGCCTATTTCGCGATCGGTACGTGGGTGGTGGCGGAGGTGTTTCGTCTGCTGTGCGCGCAGATCGGCGCGCTGGGTGGCGGCTCGGGTGCGTCGCTGCCGGCGCGGGTGGTGCTTGGCATCGCGCATGACCGGGCGATGCGTGAGGCGATCACCTATTGGGTGGCGCTGGCGCTGATGCTGGCGGTGCTTGGGGTCATAGTGCTGCTGCTGCGCTCGCGCTTCGGCCTGGCGCTGACGGCGATCCGTGACAATGAACTCGCCGCGCGCAGCAACGGCGTGGAGGTGGGGCGGGTCAAGCTGTTGGTCTATGTGCTGGTGGCAGCGGCAACCGGGATGGTGGGTGCGTGGATATTCCTGCAAAAGCTGCGGGTCTCGCCGGACTCAGCGTTCGACGTGAACGACTGGACGGCGCTGGTGATTTTCATGACCGTGATCGGCGGCATCGGTTCGGTCGAGGGGCCGATCATCGGCACCGTGATATTTTTCATCATGCGCGAGTCGCTGTCTGACCTTGGCAGTGTCTATCTGATGATTCTCGGTCTGGTGGCGATCGGTGTGATGCTGCGGGCGCCGCGCGGCCTGTGGGGTGCGGTGGCCGCGCGCACCGGCTGGCAGGTGATCCCGCTGCGTCGGCTGTTGCGCCTGGAGTGAGGCGCGCGCGTCGGGCTTGATCTGTCCCCGCTTCGGCAGCACGCTGGCCGCGCGGCAATGGCGGATCGGGGGATTTGATGAGCGTGCTCGAAGAAATCGCGGACCTTGGCGGTGGCTGTTTCTGGTGCCTGGAGGCGGTGTTTTTGCGTCTGAAGGGAGTGCTCGGCGTGGCCTCCGGCTACCAGGGCGGGGCGCGGGCGCATCCGAGCTACGAACAGGTGTGCAGCGGTGCCACCGGCCACGCCGAGGTGGTGCGGGTGCGCTTTGATCCGGCCGAACTCAGCTATGCCGATCTGCTGCGTGTGTTTTTCAGCATCCACGACCCGACCACGCCCGACCGCCAGGGCAACGATATCGGCAGCCAATATCGCTCGGTGATCTTCACCCATTCGGACGCGCAGGCAGCCATGGCACGCCAGATCGTGGAGGAAATCGAGTCGCATCATCTGTATGACGCGCCCGTGGTGACGCAGATTCTGCCGGCACCCGAATTCTATCCGGCCGAGGCGTATCACCAGGATTATTTCGCCCGCAACCCGAACGCCGGCTATTGCCGGGTGGTGGTGGCGCCGAAAGTGGTTAAATTCCGCAAGCTTTTCGCCGATCGGTGGCGCGATTAAGAATTTCGCAGGCCCCCGCCAACTCCGGGCGTGGGATCAGCGGTTCTTGCGTCCTTGCCAGATAATGCTTGCGCGACAACCCGATTCTGCTAGAGCGGTCGGAGGTCGCGGATTTCGATCCGTTCCATTGCCGAGTCGCAGCGGTCGCGCATCTGACCGAGGCGGACGGCACTGGCGCGGGGAGACACATGGTCGGCCACCTTTGACGGAACCGGACGACAGAAACCGACGACCAGCCACCAAAGCCCGCAACGGGCCGTGCACCGCCAGCATGTCGGTGTGCGCACCATAACAGGAGCATGCTGCTTCAATGAGCAAAGCATTCATTGCCGAAGTCATCCAGACATCCACCGCGTGCACCGGTGTTGCCGCCAACAAGGCTGCCGGCGAACTGATCGATGCGATCGTCAAGGAGCTGAAGAAAAGCGGCGGCTTCACGCTGCCGAGCTTCGGCACTTTCTCGGTGCGCAAGACCAAGGCGCGCAAGGCCATGAACCCGCGCACCGGTGAGCCGGTGAAGGTGAAGGCCGGCAAGACCGTGCGCTTCAAGGCCTCGCCGAATCTGAAGAAGGCGGTCTGATCGACCGTCCCTGCGAGGCCGGGGCGCGGGTGACCGTGCCCCGGCCGAGCCGGGATCGCCATGATGCTGCTGTCCCGGCGCTTTCTGCCGCTGTTCGTGACCCAGGCGCTCAGCGCGCTGCTCGACAATCTTTATCGAAATGCCGCGGTTCTGCTGATCTTGTTCGCCGATCCGCGCGCCGGCGCATCGCTGGTGCCGCTCGCAGGCCTGCTGTTCACCCTGCCATTCGTGCTGGGGTCCGCCGCCGCCGGAACAATTGCCGATTCCCATGACAAGGCCTGGCTGATCCGCTGGAACCGGGTGAGCGAATTCGCGTTGTCGCTGGCCGCCGCCGTCGCCCTCGTCGATGGCGGCGCCACCGCGCTGCTCGCGGTGCTGTTCGGCTTCGGCGTGCAGGCATGTTTTTTCGGCCCGCTAAAATACGCCATCCTGCCGCAATTGCTGGCGCCCGCGGAACTCGCGCGCGGCAATGGCTGGGTGGCGGCGGCGACCTTCATCGCCATCGTGCTCGGCACCTTGATCGGCGGCGGCCTGGTGGCGCTGCCGCACGGCAATCTGTTCGCCGCCGCCGGCTGCGTGGCGACCTCCGCGATCGGGCTGGGTGCTGCGTTCATGGTGCCGTCGTCGCCGCCGAGCGGCCGCGCGACGGTGCAATGGCGGCTGCTGCGCGCGAACCGCGAACTGCTCGCCGCGGTGCTGGCCGACCCCGCCTTGCGTGCGCCCGCGCTGGGCATCAGTTGGTTCTGGGTGCTGGGCTCGGTGATGCTGGCCGAGGTGCCGGTGATCGCGGCACGCGATCTGGCCGCGGACCCGACGGTGGCGACGCTGCTGCTCGCGGTGGTGCCGGTGGGCCTGGCATTGGGCGCGCTGGTCGCCGGGCGGATCGCCGACCCGCGACGGCTGCTTGCCTGGGCGGCGGCCTGGGTGAGCGCGTTTCTGCTCGATTTCGCGTTTGTCGCGGCCGGGGCTCCGCATTTTGCGACCGCCGCGCGGATGCTCGCCGATCCGCGCGGCTGGCGGCTGGCCGGCGATCTCATGGCGGCGTCGGTCTGTGCCGGCATGTTCGTGCTGCCGCTGAGTGTCGCCTTGCAGGCGCGCGCCGCCCCGTCGCGGCGGGCGCGGGTGATCGGCGCGAACAACGTGCTGAACGCGCTGGCCATCGTGGGCGCCGGCGCGGTGGCGGCGGGTCTGCCGCTGCTGGGGCTGTCGGCGCCGGCGATCATCGCGCTGCTGGCGGCCGGCAATCTGGTGGTGGCCTGGCGCTGGCGGCGTTGACCGGGTCGGAACGGCTTGGCATCAGTGCGGGAGGTTCCTGACGCCACGGAGAATACCGGCATGCAACCGCCGCCGCCGCCCAACCCCGCGCCGCCCGCCGTGCAGGCCGATCCGGCCGAGGCGTTGATCCGCGCCGAACAGGCCGCCGCGGCCAAGCGGCTGAACGAGGCGATGGGCATCTGCCGTGACGTGCTCGAGACCCATGCCGAGCACCCGGCGGCGCTGGCGATGCTCGGGTCGATCCTGGGACATCGCGGCGAGATGGCGGAATCGATCCGGCTGCTGGAGCGCGCGGTGGCGCAAAACGGCCAGGTGGCGGCCTGGCGCAACAATCTGTGCAGCCTCTACCGGATGGAATGCCGGCTGGAGGAGGCCGAGCGCGAGGGCCGCGCGGCACTTGCGCTCGCGCCCGGACAGCCGACGCTGCTGCTCAATCTGGCCAAGGTGTTCATGGATCGCGGCGACGACGCGCTGGCGATCCCGCTGTTTCAGGACGTGCTGGCGCGCGAGCCGTTCAATGCCGAGGCGCATCTGGCGATCGGGCAGATGCTGCTGGCGCGCGGTGAGATGCGGCCGGGCTGGGCGGAGTATGAGTGGCGCAACCGGCTGGAGCAGGCCAAGGGCATGATCCCCAACATGATCCGCCCGGAATGGAACGGCATGGCGCTGCCCGGCGCCACCATCATGCTGATCGGCGACCAGGGCTTTGGCGACACGCTGCAATTCGCCCGCTTCATCCCCCAGGTCGCGGCGCGCTGCGGCCATGTCGCGCTGGCGTGCGGCGGCGAGCTGGAGGGGTTGCTGCGCCCGATCCCCGGCGTGGGCAGCATCTTCAGCCGCTGGCAGGACGCGCCGCCGCATCAGGTCTGGTGCCGGATCACCAGCCTGGGCGGAATTTTCGAGGTGGGCGCGGACAACATGCCGCCGGCGCCGTATCTGTCCGCCGCTGCCGAGCCGCGTGCCGCCTGGGCCGAGCGGCTCGCGCGCGATCTGCCCTCGGGGCGCAGGCGGGTGGGGATTTTCTGGTCCGGCCGGCCGACCCACCCCAATGACCGTCGCCGTTCGCTGCGCCTCGCACAGCTCGCCCCGGTGCTGGCGCTGGCCGGCGAGGTGGTGGACATGGTGTCGTTGCAGAAGCTGGTGCCGGACGCGGACCGCGCGCTGCTCGCCGCGCATCCGGTGCTCGATCTGTCCGCCGAATTGACCGATTTTTCGGTCACCGCGGCGATCCTGACCAATCTCGACATGCTGGTCACGATCGACAGCGGCATCGCGCATCTGGCCGGCGCGCTCGGCGTGCCGGTGACGATGATGTCGCCCAGCCCGGCCGACTGGCGCTGGCTCAACCAGGGCAGCGACAGCGTCTGGTATCCGAGCATGTACATCCTGCGGCAGCCCTCGGTCGGGCAATGGACGCCGGTGATCGAGGCCGCCGCCGCGCGGGTGGCCGCGCTCGCCGCGCGACCGGCCTCCGACGAGCTGGGTTGTGCCGTGCCGGGCTGACAGCGCCGGGCTTGCGGAGTAGTCACACCGAGGGCGCCGGTGCTGACGCGACGTGGCCGGCGCGAGGGGATCGGTTTGCGATGGATGCCGCCGGCGGTGACGACGACGTGATGCCAACCTTCACCCACCGCGAGGCGCGGCGGGTGGTGATCGGGATCCTGCTGTGCATCCTGCTCGCCGCGGTGGACCAGACCGTGGTGGTGCCCGCGGTGCCGGCGATCGCGGCGGAGATGAACGCGTTCGGGCATCTGTCCTGGATCGTCACCGCCTATCTGCTGACCTCCACGGCGATGACCCCGATCTATGGCAAGATTTCGGATTCGGTCGGCCGCCGCGCGGTGCTGCTGCCGTGTCTGGTGCTGTTCTTCGTCGCCTCGGCCGCCTGCGCGCTGGCGCAGACCCTGCCGCAGTTGATCGGCGCGCGCGCCTTGCAGGGCGTCGGCGGGGCGGGGCTGATGTCGATGGCGCAATCGGCGATCGCCGATGTGGTGGCGCCGCGCGAACGTGGCCGGTATCAGGCCTACATGACCACCACCTGGGGCTTCGCCTCGATCGCCGGCCCGATCCTGGGTGGCTACGTGACCGATCATCTGTCCTGGCGCTGGGTGTTCTGGATCAATCTGCCGATCACCGTGGCGGCGTTTCTGCTCAGTGACCGGGCGCTGCGGATGATCCCGGTGCGGCGGCGGCCGGTGCATATCGACTGGGGCGGCTCGCTGTTCCTGGTCGCCGGCATCACCGCCTGGCTGCTGCTGCTGAGCTGGGGCGGCAGCGAATATGCCTGGCTGTCCTGGCCGATCCTGGGGCTGTTCACCGGCGGGCTGGCGCTGATCTGGCTGCTGGCCTGGCAGGAGCGGCGCAGCGGCGATCCGCTGTTGCCGCCGCGGCTGTTCGCGTCGCGGGTGTTCGTGTGCGGCATCGTGCTGGCGTTCTTCGCCTCGCTGGGCATGTTCGCCGGCATCTTCATGCTGCCGCTGTTCTTCCAGCTCATCCACGGCGCCGATGCCGAGCAGTCCGGGCAACTGGTGGTGCCGTTCCTGACCATCTCGACGGTGGCCAGCTACGGCACCGGCGTCTGGACGCGCCGGGTCGGGCGGACGCGGCTGGCGATCCTCGTCGGGCTGGTCATCACCGCGGTCGGGCTCGGGCTGATGGCGGGCGCGGACGGGCACACCGCGCTGTGGCTGACGGTGCTGTATTCGTCGCTGGCCGGCATCGGCGTGGGCATCGTGATGCCGGCAACGCTGGTGTCGGTGCAGAACGCCGCCGAGCGGCGCGACGTGGGGGTGGCGACGGCGACCATGCTGTTCCTGCGCTCGATGGGCGGGGCGTTCGGCAGCACCATGTCGGGGGCGCTGGTGTCGATGGGGTTCGGCGGCGCGCTGGCCACCATCGGGCTGGAAGGGCGGATCGATCTGGGCGCGCTGCGTGCCGGCTCGGATGCCTTCGCCGGCCTGCCGGCCGGCAGCCGGGGGGTGGCCGAGGCGGGGCTGCAACACGGCTTCAGCGTCGCCTTCGCGGTGGCGGCGGGGCTGATGCTGGTGGCGGTCGGGGTGGCGCTGGTGATGCCCGACGTGGCGTTGCGTGCCGCCGGAGAACCCACCCAAGGCGGGATCGGGCATTGAGCCGGGCAGCCACGCTGGCGCTGCTGGCGTTGGCGCTGCTGATGGTGGGGCTGCTGGGCGGGGCGGGTCACGCCATCGCCGCGCAGGACCGCTATTTCCGCACCTCCGACGGCGTGCGCCTGCATTGGATCGAGGCCGGGCCGCCGGGCGCGCCGACCATGCTGCTGGTGCCCGGCTGGGCGATGCCGGCCTGGATCTTCGACCGTCAGATCGCCGCGTTCAGCGCCCGCTACCACGTCGCCGCGCTCGACCCGCGCGGCCAGGGCGACAGCGAGGTGCCGCCCGGCGGCTACGACCAGGACCGGCGCGGCGCCGACATCGCCGAGCTGATCGCAGCGCTCGGGCCCCGCCCGGTGCTGTTGCTCGGCTGGTCGCTCGGCGTGCTGGATTCGCTGGCCTATGTGCATGCGCGCGGCGATGGCGCCATCGCCGGCCTGGTGCTGGTGGACAACTCGATCGGCGAGGACCCCGCCCCGGTGCCGCGCCCGCCGCGTCCGGGGCCGCCGGAGCCGTGGGACGCGCATATGGCGCGGTTCGTGCGCACCATGTTCGCCACCCCCCGGCCACGCGCCTGGCTGGACCGGCTGACCGACGCGGCGCTGCGCCTGCCACAGCCGGACGCGCGCCGGCTGCTCGCCTATCCGGTGCCGCGCAGCTACTGGAAGGCGGCGATCTATTCCACCGACAAGCCGGTGCTGTACGTGGTGCGCCCGCGCCTTGCCGGGCAGGCCGAAAACCTCGCCGCGCACCGTCCGGGGTCTGAAACCGCGCTGTTCGCCCATGCCGGGCACGCGCTGTTCGTCGATGAGCCGGAGCGGTTCGATCAGATGGTGATGGATTTCGCGGCACGGCGCGTCTGGCCGAAATGAACCCGTCGCTGCTGCCGCTGTTTTTCGTTTCCGCCGTCGCGGTCGGGGTCGAGATCGCGCTGACCCGGTATTTCGCCGTCGCGAAATGGTCCGAGTATGGCTATTGGGTGATCTCGATCGTCATGGTCGGGTTCGCGCTGAGCGGGGTGCTCATCGCGCTGCTGCGCGCGCCGTTCGAGCGGCGCGGCGCGGCGGTGCTGGCCTGGCTGCCGTCGCTGTTGCTGCTGACCGGCGCGGGCGGGTTCTGGTTCGCCACCGTCAATCCGTTCAATCCGCTGCAACTCCAGAACGACGTCACCTTCTGGCCGCAGATCGGCAACATCGCGCTGTATTATGCCGCGCTGCTGCCGTTCTTTTTCCTCGCCGGCCTGTTCGTCAGCCTGAGCTTCGTGTGCAACCAAAGCCGGGTGAGCCTGGTCTATGGCTACGACCTCACCGGCGCGGGCGCCGGCGCGGCCGCGGTGCTGGCGCTGATGTTGCTGGTGCATCCGTTCCTGCTGGTGCCTGCGTTGTTGCCCGGGCTCGCGCTCGCGGCCTGGTTCGGGCCGTATCGGCGCCGGGCCGGCGGCGCCGCGCTGCTGGTGCTGCTGCTGGCCGAGGCGCTGCTGCTCGGCGATGGCCAGGCCGGCTTCAATGACTTCAAGGCGATCTATGCGCCGCTGCACGTCCCCAACGCGGCGGTGGTGGCGGAAATACGTTCGCCGCGCGGGCTGTTCCAGTTGCTCGATGATTTCACCGAACGGGTGGACACCGACATCTCCAACGACGCCGCGGAGCTTGGCATCGGCGGCCCGCCTTCCGGCTACGGCCTGTATCGCGACGGCAACCGGATCGCCACCCTGCCCAAACCTCCAGGCTCCAGCGCCAGCTATGCCAAGGCGACGCTGGACGGCGTGGCCTATGCGCTGCTGACCTCGCCGCGCGTGCTGCTGGTCGGCGCGTCGGGCGGGTTTCGGGTGCGTCTCGCGCTTGGTCTGGGCGCGCGCCAGGTGGACGCGCTGGAGCCGGACCCGGTGCAGCGCGCGGCGATCCTGAGCGGGCTCGGCCCGGCGCCGGCCTGGGGTGCGGACCCTCGCGCGCGCATTCTCGCGGACGGGCCGCTCGCGCGGGCGGCGGCGGCGGCGAACGGTCGGGTGCGGCGCTACGACCTGATCGCTCTGTCGGCGGATTTTCTCGATGGCGGCGAGGCCAACGTGCCGGCCTTCAGCGCCGAGGCGATCGCGCTCGATCTGGCCGCGCTGTCACCCGGAGGAATTCTGTCGATCCCGGTTTCGATCAGGGATTTTCCGACCTACGCGCTGCGCATGCTGGCCAGTGTGCGCGCCGGGCTCGCGCGCGCGGGCATCGCCGATCCGGGCGCGCACGTCATGGTGGCGCGCTCGGCGTGGAACGTGCGCATCCTGGTCGGCGCGGACCGGCTCGATGCCGCCCGCATCGCCGCGGCGAAGCAGTTCTGCGCCGCGCGCTCGTTCGACCTGTCCTATTACCCCGGCATCGACGTGCCGGCGGCGCGCGCGGGCATCTACAACGATCTGCCGGCGGTCAGCTTCGCGCGCGGCGAGGTGTCCAACGCCGCCGGCCCCACCGACGCCATCGCCGATGAGGCGGCGGCCGTGCTGGCCGGCACGCCAACCCCGTCGGATGCCGATTTCAACCTCGCGCCGATCACGCTCGATCGGCCGTTCTATTACGCGATCCTGCGGCTGGACCGGATCGGCACCATCATGAAGCGGCTGGAGCTGTTGCCGCAGGCCGAGGTGGGGCAACTGGTCAATCTGGCGGTGCTGGGCCAGGCGCTGGTGATCGCGCTGCTGGTGCTGGCGGTGCCGGCGGTGGCGGGCGGGCGGGTGCGCGGGCCGCGCGGCGGGATGGCGCGGGCGATTCTGTATTTCTCCGCGCTGGGGCTCGGGTTTTTGTGCATCGAGATTTGGCTGATCGAAAAAGCCAGTCTGCTGCTCAATGATCGCACGATGGCCTTCGCGCTGGTGCTGACCGGCATGCTGATCTTCTCGGGCATCGGCGCCTTGCTGGCCGGGCGCATCCCGGTGCCGCTCGCCTTCGCCCTGATCCTTGCCTGGTGCCTGGCGATGCTGCTGCTGGAGCGTTTCGAGCTGGCAGCGCTCGGCCTGCCGCTGCCCGCCCGGCTGGGCCTGCTGGCCTTGATCATCCTGCCGGTGTCGGTGGCGCTGGGGGTGCCGTTCCCGGCCGGGCTCGCGCGCGCCGCGCACCTGGGCGGCGGCTTCCTGCCGTGGGCCTGGGCGGTGAACGGGGCGATGTCGGTGGTGGCCACGCCGCTCGCCAATCTGATCGCGCTGACCGACGGGTTCGGTGCCGTTATCATTTGCGCGCTGATGTTGTATGGGCTTGCGGCATTGGCACACCCGCCGCGTGGAGACCCCGCTCTTGGCTGACCCGATCCTGAAGCTGCCCCCTCGTTCGCTGTTGCCGCGCCGCGCCGTGTTGGCCGGGGCGATGGCATTGCCCGCCGGTGCGGCGCGCGCCGCGGTGGACGTGGCCGGCGGCTGGACCCGCACCGCCTACGAGGAGGCGATGGCCAGATCAGGCCGTCCGGTGAGCCTCACCGATGCGCAGTTCGCCGCCATCCAGGCCCGGCGCGGCCCGGCGCTGGCGCGCATCGCCGGCTACCTCAAGGAACGTCTGGGCAGTGCGGACCCCGCGGTGATGGAAGCCTTCGCCAAGGTGCCGCGCGAATATTACCATTACCAATATGCCGAGCACCGCGCGGTGCCCGGCGAGGCCTATGAGGACACGCCCAAGCCCTGGGCGATCGGCTATGGCTCGGCGCTGTCGGATTATCTGGGCCAGGCCTACATGACCCAGATATGCCAGCCCAAACCCGGACAGGTGACGCTGGAGATCGGCACCGGCAGCGGCTTTCAAAGCTCGCTGCTGTCACGCATCGTCGCGCGCTCCTATTCGATCGAGATCATCGAGCCGCTGGGCCGCGCGGTCAGCAAAATTTTCGCCCCGCTCGGCTATGACAACGTCCA
The DNA here is from genome assembly GCA_027323595.1 of Acetobacteraceae bacterium. Classification (GTDB taxonomy): domain Bacteria; phylum Pseudomonadota; class Alphaproteobacteria; order Acetobacterales; family Acetobacteraceae; genus CAIVDX01. Next base: position 12,812 of record DAHWBL010000239.1, read on the forward strand.
GACCCGCGTCGGCGACGGATATTTCGGCTGGCCCGAGGTGGAGGGCGGGTTCGACATCATCATCGTCACCTGCGCCGCCCAATATGCCCCGCCGGACCTGTTCGCCCAGCTCAAGCCCGGCGGGCGGATGATCATCCCGATCGGCCAGCCCTTCAAGCGCGGGCAGGTGCTCTACGTCTACACCAAGGACGACGAGGGCAAGGTGCATTCCCGGCGCGATGTCGGGGTGTTCTTCATCCCGATGACCGGGGCGATGATGAACAAGCCAAAGCCGACGGGCGAGTAGGGCAGGGGCGCCCTCGCGCGGTCCCGAACGCGCCTACTTCGCCTTTTCGGGATGCAGAACAAGCTTCTGCACCCGCCAGTTCAGCAGCTCGGCCACCCACAGCGTGTTCTCGCTCGGGCAGGCGATCTCGTGCACCCAGCCGAATTCCTTGAGCTGGCGCCCGCCGGTGCCCAGCGTGCCGAGCAACTGCCCGTCCAGGCTGAGCTTGTAGATGCGCCCCGGATAGGCGTCGGCGGCATACAGCACCTGGTGCGGCGGCGGGGTGATGCAGATCGCCCAGGGCGCGCCGGGCATGGCGAGCTGGTTGTCGGGCACCGGCGCGCCCGGCGGTGGCCGATTGCCGATCACCGGCTGGATCGCGATGTCCTGCGGCACATCGATGCTGAACGCGCGCAGAAAATGCCCCTGGGTGTCGAGCACCTGGATGCGCCGATTGCCGCGATCGGCGACGTAGATATGGTCCTGCGCGTCGATGGCGATGGAATGCGGCGTGTTGAATTGCAGCGGCCCCTTGCCGGGCGTGCCCCAACTGGCCAGCCATTCGCCGGTCGGGCTCACCTTGGCGACGCGGGTGTTGATGTAGCCATCGGCGATATAGCTGTTGCCGGCGCTGTCCCAGGTGATGTCGGTGACCTGCCGGAAGCGCCCATCCACCGGCGGCAGCGGCGGCTTGGGGTGGCGCAGCGGCTCGGTGTCCTCGTCCGACGCCTCCTGCTTGCGCCCGATCACCATGCGAACCTTGCCGGCGGGGTCGAACTCGACCACGAGGTCGGAGCCCTTGTCGGTCACCCACACATTGTCGGCGCGATCCACCTTCACGTCATGCGCGAACGACCAGGCGTAGAGATTGCGGCCGATCTCGCGCACGAAATTGCCGTGCGCGTCGAACTCCAGCAGCTGCGCCGCCGCGGCGGCATAGGCCGGCCCGGTGGTGTTGCCGCGGTTGAACACGAACACATGGCCATGGCTGTTGGTCGCCACACCCGAGACCTCGCCCAGATACAGATTATTGGGCAGATGGATCGGATCAGGCACCGACTCGAACGGGATCGCCGGCTGCGCGACGGCACCAAGGCTGAGCGCGGTGGACAGACACAGCCCGCCGAGCAGCGTCAATGCGTGATGTTTCATCCGTTCCCCCAGCCGATCGCGATGGACCATCCGACCGCGCCCCGGCCGCACCGTCAAGTGCCACCGGCCGGGCCGCGCGCCCGCGGTCACCCCGGCCTGGCCGGGTGAAAACCCGTGGCCACCACATAAAGCTCGGTTGATTCCTTGCGCGAGGCCGGGGGCTTGGCGTGGCGGACCAGGCTGAAATGCTGCTTGAGCGCGGTCAGCATCTGCTTTTCCGAGCCGCCCTGGAATACCTTGGCGACGAAGCCGCCGCCGGGGGCGAGCACGCGGATGGCGAAATCCGCCGCCATCTCGGCCAGCGCCATGATGCGGATATGGTCGGTGGCGGCGTGCCCGGTGGTGTTGGGCGCCATGTCGGACAGCACCAGGTCGGGCGGTCCGTCGAGGAAATCGAGCAGCCGGCCCTCGGCGCTTTCGTCGGTGAAATCGCCGGCCAGCAGCACCACGTCGCTGATCGGCGCGATCGGCAGCAGGTCGATGCCGACCACCCTGGCGGCGCCGCGCTTGACCGCCACCTGGCTCCAGCCACCCGGGGCGGCGCCCAGATCGAGCACCCGGCTGCCCTTGCGGATCAGCTTGAAGCGGTCATCCAGCTCGATCAGCTTGAAGGCGGCGCGCGAGCGGAATCCCTGCTGGCGCGCGGCGGTGACATAGGGGTCGTTGAGCTGGCGTTGCAGCCAGCGCTGCTGCTGCACGGTGCGGCCGCGCGCTGTGCGCAGGCTGACCGCCGTGCCGCGCGGCGGCGGCGGGCTGCTGCTGCCCTTGGTGCTCATGCGCGCTGGTGGCGCCGGTCGGCGCGGATCAGCCGCAGCAGCATGCCCTCGCGCAGGCCACGGTCGGCGACGGTCAGCGTCTCGGCTGGCCACAGCCCGGCGATGGCGGCGTAGATGGCGCAGCCGGGCAGCACGAACTCGGCGCGGTCCGGCCCCACGCACGGGTGCTGCGCGAGGCCCGCGACCCCCATCTGGCGGATCTGTTCCAGTGCGGCGGTGGCGGTGGCCAGATCGAGTGCTGCGCCATCGATCAGCGCGCGGCGGTAGCGCGGCAGCCCGAGCGCGATGCCGGCGAGCGTGGTGACGGTGCCGCTGGTGCCGATCAGCGCGACCCCGCCCTGGCGGATTTCGTGGCGGATGCAATGGATCTGCTCGAAGCCGGCGAGTTGTCCGGTGACGAAATCGACCATCGCCTCGAACCCGCCCGGCTCGGTCCCCGCGGCGCCGAAGCGCTCGGCCAGGGTGACCACGCCGGCCGGCATGGACTGATAGCCGATCAGCTCCGGCCGGCCGGAGCCGGCGAGGCGCATCCAGGCGATCTCGGTGGAGCCGCCGCCGATGTCGAACAGCACGGCGCGGCGGCCGGCGTCGCGCAGCAGCGGCGCGCAGCTTTCCACCGCGAGCTCGGCCTCCTCCCGAGGGGGAATGACCTGGATGTCGAGCCCGGTGGCGGCGCGCGCACGGGCCAGGAACTCCGCACCGTTGTCGGCGCGCCGGCAGGCTTCGGTGGCGATGGCGCGGTGCGAGCGCACGGCGCGGCGGGCGAGCCGGTCCGCGCAGGCGCACAGCGCGGCCAGCGCCCGCTCCATGGCGGCCTCGCTCAGCCGGTTGGAATTCTGCAACCCCTCGCCCAGCCGGACGATGCGCGAATAGCTGTCCACCACGCGAAACCCGTCACCGGCGGGGGTGCCGACCAGCATCCGGCAATTATTGGTGCCAAGGTCCAGAGCGGCGAAGGCCGGGGCCGTGAAGCGGTGGGATCGGCTGATGTGGGCGTCGGGGGCGACCTCGACCATAACGGGGGCCTTGCGCGTCAATTCGATGTCAGTGTCCGCCAAGGCGGGTGCTGGCGCAAGCGGCATCTGTTGAAGGTTGCACGCCGGCCAGCCGCATGGTATCCGCGCCGCCTCCCGTTGGGGGATAGTTTAGCGGTAGAACTCCCGGCTCTGACCCGGGCAGCCTTGGTTCGAATCCAGGTCCCCCAGCCACCGTGCGCTCGCACATCCGTCGCGTCAGCGACGTGGCTTGAGCGGTCATTGAATGCGGCTTTAGGGTTGGCGGCGACCAAAAGGATTGGGCGGTTCGGCAAACCGCTGTTGATCCACCAGCTTGTTCCAAAACTGCAAGCAGTCGCGAACAACTGTAATGGGGCTGCGTTTCTCGCTTCCGGCAATCAAAAAATGCGAGATGGCGCCGGTTCCGTCCAGCAACGGATTAAATTCTCGTCCTAGAGACCATTCAGAATCGAACGGGTTCCTTGAAATGGCGCCATGTTTCGAGCGATTACATATGTCTCGGCAAACTCTCATCGGTTCGCTTGCCTGAATCAGCGCGTCAAGTTCGTTTCGCCGAATGCCTCCAGTACCAATCACGAAATCTCCGAGATGATAACAAACCACCATGAATGCGAGAAAGAAATCCTCAAAATCGTCGGAGACACACCGGTTATCCACGTAACAATTTTCACATCTCGCTGCCCATCTTTGAATGGCTTCATAGCGGGATCGCCACCCTAAAATGTTTTCGACGCTCCAAGGAAGACCCATGAATTACAGCCCTTGAACCCA
>DAHWBL010000245.1 GCA_027323595.1 Acetobacteraceae bacterium
GCAGCGACATCGGCAGCGGCCGTGCCAGCTCGCTCACCGGCGCCGGCCCGCGGGTGAGCCGCTCGACCATCGCCCGCCGGGCCGGGTCCGCCAGCGCGTGGAACAGCACATCGAGGTCGGGCGATTGGTTAAGCATATGCCTAACTATCAACCCGCGCATGGTTTGGCAATCCCTCGTGGGTCTCCCGCGCCAAGGATAGTTCACACCCGGCCACCCGGACCGTGCTAGGGTGACCTCCAACCAGGAAAGTCAAAGCCATGGCCAAGGGTCAGCAACGCGGCAACCGTGAGGCCAAAAAGCCGAAAGCCACCAAAAAGCCGGCCGCCGCCGCCACCGCTTCCTTCATCAAACCCACCGCCGCACCCCTGCCATCCAAAACCCGCGGCAAATAACCCGCCCATGCGCGCCCGGGACGGTTGACGCCCGCCCCGGCGCGCGCGATAAGCCCGCCTTCACGGCCCCCGCCACCCGGCAGGGGCCGGATTTTCGTCGCCGCTACCCGAGGTGTCCAAATGTCCCGCCGCTGCCAGATGACCGGCAAGGGCGTGCTGACCGGCAACAACGTCAGCCACGCCAACAACAAGAGCCGCCGCCGTTTCCTGCCCAATCTGCAGGTCACGTCGCTGCTGTCCGACGTGCTGGGCTCCAGCATCCGGTTGCGCCTGTCCACCCGCGCGATCCGCACCATCGAGCATAATGGCGGCATCGACGCCTTCCTGCTCACCACACCCAATCGCGATCTGCCGCCCGACGCGCAAACGCTGAAGCGCCGCATCGCCCGCGCGCGCACCAAGCGCGAGGCCGCCACCGCCTCCTGATCGGGGCGGCCGGTCCCATCCGGAAGTGACAAGGCGGCGTTAACGCCGCCTTTATCTTTTCGGCCCAGCCTCGCCGGATGCTTCCCAGCCCCGCGCCGCGCGACGCCGTCGATCACGCCCTCGCCGCGAACCTGCGCGCCGGCGCGCTGGAGCTTCGCGTGCCGGTCCTGTCGCTGATGGCCGAGGCCGAAACCCTCGCCCGCCTGCCCCAGGACGCCTCCTCCGCCGCCACCCTGCGCGCCATCGCCACCCAGTTGCTCCATCTCGCCGACGATCTGCACGACACCGCCTGCCCGGCCCTGCCGCCCACGCTGTGCGACGAGCATGTCGCCCTCGCCCCGATCATCGCCGCCGCGATCGAAGGGCTGGATCTGCTGCTCGGCCCGATGCGCCGGCATGTGCGCACCACCGCCGCCCTCGCGGGCCTGGTCGTCCTGGCCGATCGCCGCGCCATGTCACACACCCTGCAACGGGTCCTGTTCAACGCCGCCCGCTTCACCCAGCCAGGCGGCTGGATCGACCTGTCGGTCGAAAACCCTCCCGGCTGGATCGAGATCATCGTCCAGGACGAAGGCAGCCTGCTGCCCGGCGCCGCCCCCGGCACCGGCGGCACCACCGACCGCCGCGGCCTCACCCTCGGGCTGGCCATGGCACGCCGGCTGGTGGAGGCGCAGGGCGGCAGGCTGGGCCTCGCCTCGGCCGAGCAGGCCGGCAACCGCGTCGTCATCAGCCTGCCCGCCTCCCGCCGCATCGCCGCCTAAGCCGCCCGTCCGGCCGCGCGCTCCGAACGGCAGCCATGCACGCCGCCCCCTCTTCGCGCGCGCCGCCGACCCGCTATGTCTGCATCTGAAACGGGGGCATCAGACCATGCAGCAAACTGTCGCGCCGACGATCGAACCGGGCACATCCCCCGCCGTCGCCACCCCCGCTCCCGTCGCCGTCACCACCTTTTCGATCCTCGCCTTCCTCGGCCTGTCGCATTTCCTCAATGACGTGATCCAGTCATTGGTCCCCTCGATCTACCCGATGCTGAAAACCCGCCTCGCGCTGGATTTCAGCCAGATCGGGCTGATCACCTTCACCTTCCAGGGCTGCGCCTCGCTGCTGCAACCGCTGATCGGCCTGCTCGGCGACCGCAAGCCGCGCCCGTGGCTGCTGCCCGCGGGCATGATCGCCACCCTGATCGGGCTGCTGGCGCTGTCGCGCGCCAACAATCTCAGCCACCTGCTGGTCGCCGCCGGCATGGTCGGGCTCGGCTCCTCGGTGTTCCACCCTGAGGCATCGCGCGTCGCCCGCCTCGCCTCGGGCGGCCGGCATGGGCTCGCGCAATCGATGTTCCAGGTCGGCGGCAACGCCGGCAGCGCCACCGGCCCGCTGCTCGCCGCCTTCATCGTGCTGCCGTTCGGACAGGGCTCGATCGCCTGGTTCTCCCTGGTCGCCCTGCTCGCCATCCTTCTGCTCAGCCGCGTCGCCACCTGGCACGCCGCCAACCGCCGCCCGCGCGCCACCCGCACGCTCGCCACCGCGCAGGCCCTGCCGCGGGGCCGCGTGGTGCTCGCCATCTGCGTGCTGTTCATGCTGCTGATGTCGAAATTCATCTACACCACCAGCCTGTCGAGCTACCTCACCTTCTACCTCATCGAGCGCTTCGACGTGTCGGTGCGCGACGCGCAGCTGATCCTGTTCGCCTACCTCGCGGCGATGGCGGTCGGCACCTTGTGCGGCGGCCCGCTCGGCGACCGGATCGGGCGCAAATACGTCATCTGGGGCTCGATCCTGGGCGTGCTGCCCTTCACCCTGGCGCTGCCCCATGTCGGGCTCACCGCGACCGTGGTGCTGGTGGTGGTGATCGGGCTGATCATCTCCGCGGCGTTCGCGGCGATCATCGTCTATGCGCAGGAACTCGTGCCCGGCCGTGTGGGCATGATCGCCGGCGTGTTCTTCGGCCTCGCGTTCGGCATCAGCGCGCTGGGTGCCGCCGCCCTGGGCGCGCTCGCCGACGCGCGCGGCATCGATTTCGTCTACATGGTCTGCGGCTTTCTGCCCGCGATCGGCCTGCTCGCGGTGCTGCTGCCGCGCAGCCCGCGCCCGGCCAACCGCTTCCGCGTCGCCGCTACGAAATAAACCCGTCCCCCCGCAGCCGCGCGATCACCATCTGCGCGAGGCTGTCGGCGTCTTCATCCACCGTGCGCAGATGCACATCCGGATCGAGCGGCGCCTCATAGGGCGCGTCCAGGCCGGTGAAGTTGCGAATCTCGCCGGCCGCTGCACGCGCATACAGCCCCTTGGGGTCGCGCCGCTGGCACTCCTCGATCGGCGTATCGACGAACACCTCCAGAAATTCGCCCGGCTCGAAACGCTCGCGCGCGGCGGCCCGGTCGGACCGGTACGGGCTGATGAACGACACCAGCACGATCAGCCCGGCCTCGGTCATCAGCCGCGCCGCCTCGGCCGCGCGGCGGATGTTCTCCACCCGGTCGGCTTCCGAAAAACCCAGATCCCGGTTGAGCCCATGGCGAACATTGTCGCCATCGAGGATCATGCCATGAAACCCGGCCGCATAGAGCTTGCGTTCCACCAGATCGGCGATGGTGGATTTGCCCGCCCCCGACAGGCCGGTGAACCACAGCACCGCCGGCTTCTGCCCCTTCAGCGCGGCGCGCGCGGCCTTGTCCACCGTCATCCGGTGCCATACCACCGCGGGCGCGGCCGCGGGAATTCGCCGCACCACACCCACGCCCACGGTTGCATTGCTCTGCCGGTCGATCACAACAAAGCCGCCCAGATCAGGACAATCCACGAACCGCTCGCTCGCCACGGGTGCCGACAGCGCCACCGCAACCCGCCCCACATCATTGACGCCCAGCCGCTCGGCGGGCAGGGCGGCGAAGCTGTCCACGTCGATGCGATGTTGCAGCTTGGCGACCGCGCCTGGCACAAGCCGTGTGCCCAGCCTGAAGAAATAGGAGCGCCCGACGAACAGCGGGGTCTGCGACAGCCACAGAAGATCCGCCTCGAACCGGTCGGTGAGCGCAACAGGTGCCGCCGGCGCGCACAGCACATCACCGCGCGAGATGTCGCGCTGCTGGTCGATCAACAGCGTCACCCCATCGCCCTGCCGCGCCACCTCTGCGTCCTTCCCACGCGCGATGATGCGGGTGACGGTGGTCCGCGCGTCCTGCCCCGCGACCATGATCTGATCGCCGCGACGCACCAGCCCACGCGCGATGGTGCCGCAATAGCCTCGGAAATCCGCGTTCGGACGCGCGACCAGTTGCACCGGCATCCGAAACGATTCCGCCAGCGGCTCGGGCGCAAAATCGATCGCCTCCAGATGTTGCAGCAGCGTCGGGCCGTCATACCAGCCCATGCGCGGGCCGGGGGTGACGACATTGTCGCCATCGCGCGCCGAGATCGGAATCGCCCGCACGCTGGCGAAGCCAAGCTCGGCGACCGCGGCCAGATAATCGGCGACAAGCCCGGCGAAACGCGCCGCCTCGAACCCCACCAGGTCCATCTTGTTCACCGCCAGCACCACATGGCGCACGCCCATCAGCGCCGCGATGAAGGAGTGCCGCCGGGTCTGGCGCATGATGCCCGCGCGCGCATCCACCAGCACCACTGCAAGGTCCGCGTTGGCCGCGCCGGACGCCATGTTGCGTGTATATTGCTCATGGCCCGGACAATCGGCGACGATGAAGCGCCGCCGCCCGGTGGCGAAGAACCGCCAGGCGACATCGATGGTGATGCCCTGCTCGCGCTCGTCATCGAGCCCATCGACCAGCAGCGCGAAATCCAGATCGTCGCCGGTGGTGCCGTATTTTTTCGATTCCCGCACAAGTGCCGCGCGTTGGTCATCGGTCAGCAGATCGCGATCATGCAGCAGCCGGCCAAGCAGGGTGGATTTGCCATCATCCACGCTGCCGCATGTCAAAAACCGCAGCGTATCGACCGGCGAACCGGTCGTCGCACCGCCGATCGCGGCAGCCCGAGGGTCCATCAGAAATATCCCTCGCGCTTTTTCTTTTCCATGCTGTCGGCCTCGTCACGGTCGATCAGCCGGCCACCGCGTTCGCTGCTGCGCGCGGCGAAAATCTCGTCGACCACCTCGGACACGCTGCCCGCATCCGACACCGTGGCCGCCGTCAGCGGGTAGCACCCCAGCGAGCGGAACCGCACCCGCCTGGTCTGCGCGACCTCGCCGGGCGCAAGGCGCATGCGCGCGTCATCCACCATGATCAGGCTGCCGTCGCGCTCCACCGTCGGCCGGTCGGCGGCCAGATACAGCGGCACGATCTCGATGTTCTCGCGCAGGATGTAGCTCCAGATGTCGAGCTCGGTCCAGTTCGACAGCGCAAACACGCGCATGCTCTCGCCCGGATTGGTGCGCCCATTATAGAGCCGCCAGAACTCCGGCCGCTGATTTTTCGGGTCCCACCGATGATTCGCATCACGGAACGAAAAAACCCTTTCCTTGGCGCGGGATTTTTCCTCGTCACGGCGCGCGCCACCGAACGCCGCATCGAACCCGTGCTCGCTCAACGCACGCTTCAGCGGCTCGGTCTTCATCGCGTTGGTGTAAAAAGCGCTGCCATGGTCGAACGGATTGATCCCCGCGGCCGCGCCCTCCTCGTTGCGATGCACGATCAGCTCCAGCCCCAGCCGCGCCACCGTGGCATCGCGAAACGCGATCATCTCGCGAAACTTCCAGCCGGTATCGACATGCAGCAGCGGGAACGGCAACGGACCGGGATGAAACGCCTTGCGCATCAGATGCAGCAGGACCGAGGAATCCTTGCCGATGGAATAAAGAAAAACCGGTGCGCGACACTGCGCGACCACCTCGCGGATGATGTGGATGCTCTCGTTTTCGAGCCAGTCCAGATGATCCGCCGGCGCGCTCACCCTGCCAGCTCCCCGGCGGCGAACAGCTGGTCGATCACCGCGTCCAGGCTTTGCCGCCAGGGCGGCAGACGCACGCCAAATCGCGCCGCGAGCAGGCTGCAATCCAGCCGCGAATCCGCCGGCCGGCGCGTGGGCGTCGGCCAATCCTCGGTGCGGATCGCGACCACCTCGGGTGACGCCACCCCATGCCGCGCGGCGGCGGCGAAAATCGCCTCGGCGAACCCGTGCCAGCTCGTCCATCCCTGCCCGGCGGCATGCACGATGCCGCCAGGCGCATCCGCCATGCGTGCCAGCACATCCAAAATCGCCCGCGCCAGGGCCGGCGCGGCGGTCGGACAGCCGATCTGATCGGACACCACCCGCAAGGTCGCATGCCGCCGGCCCGCATCCAGCATGGTGCGCAAAAAATTTCGCCCGGTGGCGGCATAGACCCACGAGGTGCGCAAGATCACCGCGTCCGGACATGCGTGCAGCACCGCCTGTTCGCCGGCGAGCTTGCTCGCCCCATACACCCCGCTCGGCGCCGGCGGATCGGTCTCGACATAGGGCGCACCCTTGGTGCCATCGAAAACATAGTCGGTGCTGACATGAACAAATGGAATGTCGTGCTCCGCGCACAGGCGCGCAAGCCGGCCCGGCCCATCGCAGTTGGCCCGCCAGGCGGCATCGCGATGGCTCTCGGCGAGGTCCACCGCGGTCCATGCCGCCGCGTTGATCAGCGCGTCAGGGCGCGCGGTCGCGAACAACGCATCGATGCTGGACGGCTCATCGAAGTCGAATTCCGGCCGCCCGACCACACGCACCAGCGGCGACAGCGCGGCGAGCGCGGTCGCGAGCTGGCCGGAACCGCCGGTGACGAGGATCATGCAAACCAGTCCGCGGCGGCGGAGAAATCCGGCAACACCTGATCCTTGTCCGACAGCACCGCGCGCTCCGCCGACACCGGCCAGTCGATGCCAAGTGCGGGATCGTTCCAGATCACCCCGCGCTCGCAGCCGCGATCATAATAGGCGCTGCATTTATAGGCGACCTCGGTGTCGGGTTCGAGCGTGCAGAATCCATGCAAAAACCCGACCGGCACCCAGAATTGCGCGTTGTTCTCGGCCGACAGCATCGCGCCGACATGCTGGCCATAGGTGGGCGAACCCGCCCGCGCATCCACCGCGACATCAAAGATCGCGCCGCGCAGCACCCGCACCAGCTTGCCCTGCGCATGCGGGGCGACCTGGCAATGCAGCCCGCGAACGGTACCCACCGGGCCGGAGAAGCTCTGATTGTCCTGCACCAGCCCCGGCCCGACGCCCGCCGCGCTCCAGCCATCGGCACGATAGGTCTCGCTGAACCAGCCGCGCGCGTCGCCAAACCGTCGCGGCGTGATCAGCAGCACCCCCTCGATGCCGAAACGCTGCGTCTGCATCAGGAGCGTTCCCCATCCGCCAGCTCACGCAAAAAGCGCCCCAGCTCGGTCTTGCCGATCGTGCCCGCCTGCACCCGCAGCTGGTCGGCATCGATGAAGCCCATCCGATAGGCCACCTCTTCGGGGCACCCCACCAGCAGCCCCTGGCGGGACTGGATGGTCTGCACGAAGGTCGCCGCCTGCAACAGGCTGTCGGGCATCCCGGCATCCAGCCACGCGCAGCCGCGCCCCAGCCGCTCCACATGCAGTTGCCCGCGCTCCAGATAGACCCTGTTGAGATCAGTGATCTCCAGCTCGCCGCGCGCCGAGGGCTGAAGCGCGCGGGCATATTCGGTGACGTGCGAATCGTAGAAATAAAGCCCCGTCACCGCCCAGTTGCTTTTCGGCTGGCTCGGCTTCTCGACGATCTCGATCGCCCGCCCGCTCGCATCGAAGCTGACCACGCCATAGCGCTCGGGGTCGCGCACCTGATAGGCGAACACCGTCGCACCTTCGCGCCGCGCCGCCGCCTGGAGCATCACCGACAGATGATCGCCAAAGATCATGTTGTCGCCAAGCACCAACGCACAGGGCGCGCCATCGATCCAGTCCGCACCAATGGTGAAGGCCTGCGCGATGCCATCCGGAGATGGCTGCTCGGCAAACGAGATGTTCAACCCGAGCTGGCTGCCGTCGCCAAACAGCCGGCGAAACTGCGGCAGGTCCACCGGCGTCGAGATCACCAGAATGTCGCGAATGCCCGCCAGCATCAGCACCGTCAGCGGATAATAGATCATCGGCTTGTCATAGACTGGCAGCAACTGCTTCGATGTCGCCAGCGTCATCGGATGCAGCCGCGTGCCCGAGCCGCCCGCCAGCAATATGCCCTTCATCGCCCATCCCCCGCCCGACCGAGCCGCTCGCCGCGATAGCCGCCGGCCTTGATCGCCTGCCACCAGCTCTCATGATCCAGATACCAGCCGATGGCGCGCCTCAATCCGGTCTCGAAATCATGCTCGGCGGTCCAATGCAGCACCGTCTCACCATGCATCGGATCGATCTCATATCGAAAATCATGGCCGGGCCGATCGGTCACGAACCAGATCAGCCGCCGGCGCGACCCGCCCGGATCAGGGCGCAGGTCGTCCACGATGTCACAGATCGCCTGCACCACCTGCAAATTGCTGCGCGGCTGGCGCGCGCCGATCGCGTAGGTCTCACCGGCCCGCCCGGTCATCAGCACCCGCACCAGCGCCTGGGCATGATCCTCGACGAACAGCCAGTCGCGAATGTTGGAACCATCGCCGTAAACCGGCAGCGACGCGCCCGCGAGCGCGTTCAGCGTCACCAGCGGAATGAGCTTCTCGGGGAACTGCCACGGCCCGTAATTGTTGGTGGTGTTCGACACCATCGTCGGCAGCCCGAACGTATGGTGCCAGGCCCGCACCAGATGATCCGACGCCGCCTTGGACGCCGAATAGGGGCTGCGCGGATCATAGGCGGTGGTCTCGGTGAACGGCGGATCGTCATGCGCCAGCGCGCCGAAAACCTCGTCGGTCGAGACGTGATGAAACCGGAACGTCTCGGCCCGCTCCGGCGCCAGCCCGGCGAAATAGGCCCGCGCCGCCTCCAACAACACATAGGTGCCGACGATGTTGGTCTCGATGAACGGCCCGGGCCCGTCGATCGAGCGATCGACATGGCTTTCGGCCGCCAGATGCATGACCATGTCCGGCCGGTGGGTGTCGAACACCGCGCGCATCGCCGCCGGGTCCACGATATCGGCATGCACATGCACATGCCGCGGATGCCCCCAGGCTTCCTCCAGCGCATCGGTGGAGGCGGCGTAGGTCAGCTTGTCCACATTGATCACGACATGATCGGTGTCCCTGATCAGATGCCGCACCACCGCCGAGCCAATGAAGCCGCAGCCTCCAGTCAACATGATCGTTCGCGACACGCTGGTCTCCACCGGGATAGCGGCTCATAGCAAGTCAGACGCCCCCGGACAACGCGGCCCCGACGACGCGACTCGTTTTGCTGGCCAATCGCCGGGCAGGCTGTTAGTCATCCCCCCGAACAGGGCGCGTGGATGGCCATGGTGGGGCGATACGCGGAGCCGAACGCGACAGTGCCAACGGTCGCGATCCTGCTCTCCAGCTACAACGGCGCGCGCTATCTGGACCGCCAGCTCGCCAGCCTGCTGGGACAGACCCACACCGCCTGGCACCTGTTCTGGCGCGACGATGGCTCCACCGATGACAGCGTCGCCCTGCTGCGTCGCTTCGCCGCCGCCGCGCCGGGACGCTGCACCGAAATTCCTACCGATGAGCGTCTGGGCCTCACCCGCAGCTTCCTGCGCCTGCTCGCCGAGGCCGCCGGGTCCGGCGCGACCCACCTCGCCTTTTGCGACCAGGACGATGTGTGGCTGCCCGACAAGCTGGCACGCGGCATCACCGCCATGCGCGCCGTCGCGGCCGACGCCCCCACGCTGTACTGCGCCAGCCACATCGCGGTGGACGCCGCACTGCGTCCCCGCCGCACCGCCGCGCCGCTGCGCCGCCCGCCCGGCTTTCCCGCCAGCCTCACCCACAACATCGCCGCCGGCTGCACCATCGTTCTCAACCGCCCCGCCGTCGCGCTGATCCTGGCCAGCGCGCCGCCCGCGGACACGCTGCACGACTGGTGGAGCTACCTCGTGGTCAGCAGCGCCGGCGGCACCATCCTGGCCGACAGCACGCCGGTGCTGCTGTATCGCCAGCATGGCGGCAACGCGGTCGGCATCGCCGCCTCCATGTCCCGCCGCGCCTGGGCCGCCCTGCGCCGCGGGCCGGTCCCGTTCATGCGGCAATTGCGCGACCACGTGCGCGCCCTGCGCGACCGCCCGCACACACTCAGCCCGCCCGCCCGCCAGCAGCTCGACCGCATCGCGCGCGCGCTCGCCGGCGGGCCGCTGGCCAAGGCGCTGGTCCTGCGCACCCCCGGATTACGCCGCCAGACCGGACTCGAAACCCTGGTGTTCCGCCTGTGGTTCCTGCTCGGCTGACGCCAGCTCACACCCCGTAATAGCGCCGGTACCAAGCCACGAACGCCGGCACCCCCACGCTGATCGGCGTCGCCGGGCAATAGCCGGTCAGTTGCTCCAGCAAGGTCGGGTCCGCCCAGGTCTTGACCACCTCGCCAGGCTGCATCGGCAGATCGTTGCGGATCGCCGCCCGCCCCACCGCCGCCTCGACCGCGGCGATGAAATCGCCCAGCGCCACCGGCTGGCCGCCGCCGATATTGACCACCCGGAACGGCGCCACCGCCGACAGACTGTCGCGCGCGCCGACCCTTGCCCCCTGCTCGGGCACGCACCCGGCCAGCCGCACGATGGCCTCGGCCAGATCATCGACATAGGTGAAATCGCGCGCCATCGCGCCATGGTTGTGCACATCGATCGGCTCGCCCGCCAGGATCGCGCGGGTGAAACGAAACAGTGCCATGTCCGGCCGGACCCATGGCCCATAGACGGTGAAAAAGCGGAACATGGTGGTCGGCACCCGCCACAGATGCGCGGCCGAGTGCGCGAGCAGCTCGCCCGCCCGCTTGGTGGCGGCATAGATCGTGAGCGGTGTGTCCGCGCTGTCCATCTCGGTGAACGGCATCGCCTGGCTCGCGCCATAGACCGAACTCGTCGATGCCATCAGCAGATGCCGCACCCCCGCGGCGCGCGACAGCTCCACCACCTGATGCGTGCCGATCAAATTCGCCTGCACGTAGCTGTCCGGGTCGGTGATCGCGTGCCGCACCCCCGCCTGGGCCGCGAGATGGATCACCATCTCCGGCGCGCCGGCCGCGAACACCGTGCGCAGCGCCGCCCGGTCCGCCACATCGGCCAGGTGAAAGCGAAATGCCGGATACGCCGCCAGCCGCTCCAGCCGCGCCTGTTTCAACCGCACGTCGTAATAGGGCGTGAGATTGTCCGCGCCATGCACCACGTGGCCGGCATCGAGCAGCCGCCGCGCCAGGTGATAGCCGATGAAGCCGGCGGCGCCGGTGATCAGGAAATTCATGGGACCACATCAACAAATGAGCCCTATCCATGCCGCCCCGCGCCCGACTTGTCCACGCCACGCCGCCCCCCTGGCGCGCGCGCGGTTTCGGCCGCAAGATCGCGCCCGCCCACCGCCGAGGAAACACCAATGTCGGACGCCCCTCCCATCCCCGCCGATCTGCGCGCCTGGCTCGCCGAGATCGGGCCGCGCTGGCTGGACGACACCGCCGGCAACGTGGGCGCGGTCACCGAGCGCTTCAGCGCGCTGCACCGCGCCGCGCCGCGCCCGCCGCTGCGCGAAACCCTCGATCTGCCCTATGGTCCGCACGAGCGCCACCGGCTGGACGTGCACGCCCCGCGCACGCCCGGCCCGGACGCGCCGGCGGTCATCTTCGTGCATGGCGGCGGCTTCACCGACGGGCATCGCAACCGCACACCCGAAATCTATGCCAACGTCGCGCGCTATTTCGCCCGCCACGGCATGGTCGGCATCAATATCGGCTACCGCCTCGCCCCGCAGAGCATCTTTCCAGGCGGCACCAGCGACATCGCCGACGCGGTCGGCTGGACCCACGCCAACGCCGAGCGCCTGGGCATCGATCCGACACGGATTTTCCTGATGGGCCACTCGGCCGGCGGCGCGCATGTGGCGAGCTACGCCTACGACCGCCGCTTCCGCCCCGCCGACGGGCGCTTCATCGCCGGCGCGCTGCTGATCTCAAGCCGCGTGCGCGCCGACAACGCCCCCGACAACACCAACGCCCGCCGCGTCGAGGCCTATTACGGCACCGACGCATCGGTGTTCGACGACGTCTCCGGTGTCAGCCATGTCGATGCACACGCACCGCCGAGCTTCGTCGCCTGGTCGGAATTCGAGAACAAGCTGATCGACATGTACAGCGCCGAACTGGTCTATCGCCTCGCCCAGGTCCGCCGGCGCACCCCGCCCATGCTGTATCTGCCCGGCCACAACCACACCTCGATCATCGCCCACCTCGACACCGCGGAGGATGCGCTGGGCGCGGCGATGCGCGACTTCATCGCCGACCCCAGATAGGACGATTAACGCGGCGCGTTGGTCTCGCGCTGCTCATTGATCCCGACCGGGCGCGCCACCCCCCAGAAATTGGTCGTCGGCGTCCCCGGCGGCCACACCTTGGGACGCTGCGGACGATCCTTGTGCCACGGCCGCGGATCGAACCAACCCAGGCTCTCGTCGCTCATCTGGTCCAGCTCGGTGAACAGCTCCACCATGATGCCGTCGGGATTGGTGTGATAGGTGTAGATGTTGTGCCCCGGCCCGTGCCGCCCGGGCCCCCAGCTCAGATGCAGATCATGCCGATCGAGCTCGTCGCAGGCATGCTTCACATGGGTCCAGTCGTTCAGTTCGAACGCGATATGATGCATCCGCCGCACCGGGCCATGCAGAAAATTCACCGTGTGATGGTCCGGCCCGCAGCGCAGGAACACAAAAAAATCGCCGATCCAGTCCGACACGCGAAACCCCAGCGCGGTCTGATAAAATTCGACGGTCTTCTGCACATCGGGCGCGAAAAACGCGGTATGGCCAAGCTTGCGCGGCACCACGCCGCAGGTCGCCGCGCGCGGCACCGGCGGCAGCGCGTTGTGCACGCACACGCGCACCCCGGCCGGATCGGTCACGGGCACCTGCGCGGCCACCCCCGGCCCAACATCGCTCACCCGCTCGGGCGACAGCCCAAGCCCGCGCAGATGATGCTCGACCTCGGCCAGATCATCCTGCGGACCGATCTGCAACCCGATCTGCCCGCAATGTGCCGCCTCGCCCGCCGGGTGCTGCGATGCATTCAGCACCACCGACAGCGCATCGCCCGGACAGGCGAGCCAGGCGGTTCCGCCGACCCGGTCGAGCAGCGACAATCCAAGAACATTCGTGTAGTAATCAACCGATTTTTCGATGTCACCACTGTCGAAACTGGCGAAGCCGATGCGCCGGATCGGGATCATTTTCGTGCCTCCCTGAAACCGCGCCAGCTTGCCGCCTCGGCCATATCTTGTCCAGACCGCCGCCGCGAGGCTTGCCGCGCGCAACCGCCCATCCGATAACAGCACCAACGCCGAACCAGGGGGGCGACACTGACACATATCGGATTCGTGCTTCTCTATGGCGTATCCTACGGCGTGGTGCTCTTCACCATTTCCGTCGGGCTGACCGTCACGCTCGGGCTGATGCGCGTGATGAACCTCGCGCACGGCGCGCTCGCCGCCGCGGGGGGCTACACCGCCCTCGCGCTTGCCGGCACCGCGCTGCCATATCCGCTGGCAATCGCGGCGGCGACCATCGCGGTTGCCGCGAGCGGGGTGGTGCTCGAACGTCTGGTCATCGCCCGGCTCTATGGCGCGAGCGAACTCGACCAGGCGCTGCTGACCATCGGGCTGATGTTCGTCTGCGTCGCCGCGCTCAACTGGCTGTTCGGCCCCGCCGTCATGCCCGCGCGACTTCCAGATTTCCTCGCCCGCAGCGTGATCGTTGGAGACCTCACCATCCAGCTCTATCGCCTTTCCATGATCGCGCTCGGCGCGGTGCTGCTGGCCGGGCTGTGGGCGGTGTTCGCCCATACCGGCTTTGGCGCCCGGCTGCGCGCCGCGGTGGACAACCCCTCGATGGCCGGTGTCGTCGGCATCAGGGTCCCTGCCCTGTTCACCGCCGCCTTTTGCCTGGGCAGCGGCCTTGCCGCGTTCGGCGGGGCGGTCGGCGCGCCGATGCTGCCGATGGAACCGACCTATCCGTTTCGCTATCTCACCCTGGTGCTGGTGGTGGTGAGCCTCGCCGGATCGGGCGAGATCATCGGCTGCGCCATCGCCGCGATCGCGGTCGGCATCCTCGACACCGCCGCGCGCAGCTACCTGCCCGTCGCCGGCGGCTTCACCATCTATCTGCTGCTGCTGGCCGCGTTGCCCTGGCAGCAACATCGCAAGGGCTTCGCATGAGCGGCCTGCTCGATCGCCATCGCTGGGCCTGGCCCGAGGCGATGTTCTGGTGCGGCTGGATCGCGGTGTTTTTTCTATTCCCTGACCGGCTGTCTCTGTCCACCCAGATACTGATCTGGTCGATGTTTGCGCTGTCGCTCGACCTGGTCATGGGATTTTGCGGAATCCTCAGTCTGGGACAGGCGTTTTTCTTCGGCGTCGGCGCCTATGCAACCGCCTGGACCGCGCTGCTCGGCTGGCATGAGCCGATCTCGGCAGCCCTCGTCGGCGCCGCCGTCGCAGCGCTTGCCGCACTGCCGCTGGGGCTGCTGGTGCTCGGTCTGTCGGGCCTGCGCCAGATCATGGCCACCCTGGCCATCGGCGCGCTGGGTCTGGAGGCCGCCAACCGCGCGGCCGGGGTCACCGGCGGCGATGACGGGCTGCAAGGCTTCGGCTTCGCGCCGCTGCTCGGGCATTTCCGCTGGTCGATCTTCGGGCAAACCTCGTTCTTCTATGCGCTCACCGGCTTCGCACTGGTTTTTCTGCTGCTGCGCCATCTCCTCGCAGCCCCGTTCGGCATCACCTTGCAGGGCATTCGCGACAATGCGACGCGCATGCGCATGCTCGGCGTTCGCGTCGGACGCTATCGCCTGCTCGCCTGGACCATCGGGGCCGCCATCGCCGGGCTCGCCGGCGCGCTCGGCGCGCAGACCACGCGCTTCGTCGGGCTCGATTCCATGTCGCTGGACGCATCGATCGCGGTGCTGGTCATGCTCGTCGTCGGCGGCACCGGCCGACTCTATGGCGGGCCCATCGGGGCGGCGGTCTACATGATCGTGCACGACCAGGCCGCCAACTGGAATCCCTATCACTGGATGGCCGCCATCGGCGTGCTGCTGATCCTGGTCGTGCGCCTTGGCCGCGGCGGCCTGCTGGGTCTGATGGAGCAGGCATGGGCGCGCTTCTGATCGCTGATCGGCTGACCAAAAATTTCGGCGCGCTCCGCGTCGCCGACCAGCTCTGCCTGTCGCTTCACACCGGCGCGCGACACGCCGTGATCGGCCCCAACGGCGCGGGCAAGACCGGCCTCGTGGGCCTGCTGTCGGGCACGCTGCGGCTTGATGCGGGCAGCATCCTTCTGGACCAGCGCGACATCACCCGCCTGCCGCCGGACGCGCGGGTGCGCGCGGGGCTGGTGCGTTCGTTCCAGGTAACCAACCTTTTCCCAAACCTGCGTGTGCGCGAGAACATGTTTCTGGCCATCGCCGCGGCGAGCGGCCAGTGCGGCAGCATCGGGCGCGCCGCCGGGCGCCGCGCGGACCTTCTGGTGGCCACCGATGCCGCGCTCGACCGGCTGAAACTGCTGCCGCTCGCCCATCGCCGGTTGGGCGAAATCGCCTACGGCCAGCAGCGTCTCGTCGAACTTGCGCTCACTCTTGCGTTGCATCCGCGGATGCTCCTGCTCGACGAACCCGCCGCCGGCATTCCGGGCAACGAAACCCATCTTCTGCTCGATGCGATCGAGGCCCTGCCGGCGGATCTCGCGTTCCTGCTGATCGACCATGACATGCAGTTGGTTCGCCGCTTCGCCCGCGCCATCACCGTCATGGCGCGCGGCCGTGTGCTCGCCGAGGGCGCACCCGACGACATCCTGAGCGATCCGCTGGTGCGCGCCGCCTATCTCGGCGCGGGGCCATAGCAGATGCTGCGCATCGACTCTCTGAGCGGCGGCTGGGGGGCCACGACCATCATCGACGGATGCAGCCTGCATCTGGCACAAGGAGAAATCTGCGCGCTGCTCGGGCGCAATGGCGTCGGCAAGACCACGCTGCTGGAACTCATCACCGGACGCGCCCGCCATCGCGCCGGCGGCATCCGGATGAACGGGAAAAACCTCGTCGGCACCGCGCTGCATGTCCGCGCGCGCGCCGGACTCGCGCATGTGCCGCAACAGCGCGAGGTGTTTCCCAGCCTCACCGTCGCCGAAAATCTCGACGTCGCGGCCCGCCCCGGAAGCTGGACACGTCGCCGGCTTCTCGATCTGTTTCCCTCGCTCGCCGCGCGGCTGCACGCCCGGGCCGCCCATCTGTCGGGCGGCGAACAGCAGATGCTGGCCATCGCCCGCGCGCTCGCCTCCAACCCTTGCCTGCTGCTGATGGACGAGCCGTCCGAGGGCCTCGCTCCGGTGGTGGTCGAACAACTGGTCGCCGCGATCCGCGCCATGGCCACCGACGGGCTCACCATCCTGCTGGTCGAACAGAATTTCCATGTCGCGATCGCATTGTCCGACCGCTGCCTGGTGATGGAACGCGGCCGCATCGTTCACGATGGCCCCAGCACCGCCCTGCGACGTTCGCCATCCGACCTCGCGGATTTGCTGTTCCAGAGCAACATCATAACCTAGACCAACATCGCGGCCCCAGGGTCGCGCGCGACCCAGCGCGTCATGCGTCGCTCCAGCACCGCGGCGATGGCATACAGCGCCACCCCCATGCACGCCACCAGCAGCAGGGCGGCGAACACCAACGGCACGCGAAAACTGGCACTCGCGGAAATCATCAGATATCCGATGCCACGATTGGAAGCGATGGTTTCAGAAACGATCGCGCCCACGAACGCCAGCGCGATGGCAATTTTCAGGCTGGCAAAAAAATACGGCGCCGATCGCGGCAGCCCGACCTTGCGGATCACATCAAGACGGCTTGCGCCAAGCGCGCGCAGCACATCGGCGAGTTCCGGCTCCAGCCCCGAGATCCCGACCGCCAGATTGACGGTGATCGGAAAAAACGCGAGCAGGAACGCTGCCAAGGTCGCCGGCACCGCGCCCGCGCCGAACCACATCACCAGCACCGGCACCAGCGCCACCTTCGGCACCGCGTTGAATCCGACCAGCAGCGGATTCAACGCATGGTACAACATCGCAGACGCACCAAGCACAATTCCCAACACCCCGCCGAGCAGCACCGCCAGCGCGAACCCGCCAAGCGTGCTGGCAAGCGTGATCCAGGCATTGTCCCAGATCGCCGGCCAGAACCGAACCAGCGCGACGATCGCCGCACTTGGCGGCGGCAGGATGAATTCGGGCACGCCCAGCAGCCGCGTCAGCGCCTCCCAGCCGCCGAAAAACGCCACCCCGGCAAGCCACGGCCCGTAGCGATATCCAAAACTCACCCGCACAGGCCTGCCATGTCGCGCACCGCCATCACGGCAACCGCCGAGACGACACATCCGGCAGATAGTCGGTGCTGACCAGCTCCGCCTGGGTAGGCGGCGTCGCCAGCCCATAGGCC
Organism: Acetobacteraceae bacterium; assembly: GCA_027323595.1. GTDB lineage: Bacteria > Pseudomonadota > Alphaproteobacteria > Acetobacterales > Acetobacteraceae > CAIVDX01. The sequence continues at coordinate 17,396 of DAHWBL010000245.1, forward strand.
GCCGCGTTCAGATCGATGGTCGCCTGCACCCGCGCCGGGTCGAGCGTGCCCCAGCCATGCGCCTTGATGAAGGGCGTCACGAACGCGGTGTCGATCACCATGTCCTGCCGCGCGCGCTCCACCGCCGGGTCCAGCAGCCGGTCGCGCTTGACCACATCGGCGATCGCCGAGGGCCGGTCGGTGATCGCGCTGTTCAATCCCTGCATGGTCGCGACAATGAACTTGCGGATCGTGTCGGCATGCTCACCCGCCCAGCCCTGCCGCACCAGCAGCGATGAGCCGTAAACGTCCACCCCCAGATCAGCATAGGACAGCGTCACGATCTGGTCCTGCGGCACGCCGGCGCCGACAAGGTTGAAGATCGAGGTGATCGTGTAGCCGCTCACCGCGTCGTCACGCCCCTGCACCACCATCGAATCGCGCAGGTTCGGCGCATAGATGTTCCATCTCACCTTGGCCGGATCGATGTTGTTGGCCTTTGCGAAGGCCGGGAACAACAGCCGCGCGACATCGGCCTGCGCACCCGCGATGCTGCGCCCGACCAGGTCGGACGGCGCGCGGATTCCGCTTTTCCTCAGCGCCATGATCGCGGCCATGGTGCGATCATAGATCTGGAACACCCCGATCACCCGGTTGTCGGGATGCAGCGCGTTGAACTCCACCAACGCGTTGATGTCGGCAAATCCGATATCGTAGGTACCAGAAGCAACCTTTGCGATGGTGTCGGTCACCCCGAAGCCGCGCTCCATCGTCACCGCAAGCCCCTGCTTCTGATAGAACCCAAGGTCGGCTGCCTGCACGAAGCCGCCGTGATACCCCTGGAACGACCAGTCGATCGAAAACTTCACCGGCGTCTGCGCCAGCACCGGAAAGGCCACCAGCGCCATGCCAAAACACATCAATCGCGCGATCATCAGACCCGCCCCTCGTTTGCTGCACCGCAGCGTAACCCAACCGGCGCGACACGCAACATATCTTGACGATACGCCTTGACCCCCAGGCGATTTGAACGTATACGGTCAATCAAGGGAGGGCGCTCATGTCGATGGAACTGGTATATGGCCGGCCTGGCCACTTGATCCGCCGCGCCCAACAGGTCGCCACCGCGCTGTTCAGCGAGGCGTGCAGCGCGTTCGATCTGACCTCGGTACAATATGCCGCGCTCGTGGCCATTCACGAAAATCCCGGCGTGGACGCCACCAGGCTGTCCACCCTGATCGCGTTCGACCGTTCCACCCTCGGCGACGTTCTGGAACGGCTGGAACATAAAGGCTGGATCCGGCGCGCCGCAAGCCCGGCCGACAAGCGCGTCAAGCTTCTGCACATCACCGAGCCCGGCACCCGGCTTCTCGACATCGTCTCGCCCATCGCCGACGACGTGCAGGACCGCATCCTCGCCCCGCTCGGCCATGACGACCGCATCACCCTGATGCGCCTGCTCGAACAACTCGTCGACCTGCACGTCGACCGCGCCCGCGGTGACGCCGCCAAATCATCCATCGCTCTCACGGAGTAGATCATGTCCGACCAGCGTCCGTTCATCATCATCGGCGGCGGCATCGGCGGCATGGCCGCCGCCATCGCGCTCGGCCGACGCGGCTTTGCGACCCACGTGCTCGAACAGGCCTCCGCTTTCGGCGAGGTCGGCGCGGGCATCCAGCTCGGCCCCAACGTGTTTCGCGCCTTCGAGGCGCTGGGCGTGCGCGACCAGATCGTGGCCGACGCGTGGTTTCCGCAGAACCTTGAAATGCGCGACGCGCTCACCGGCGCATCGATCACCAAAATCCCTGTCGGCGCCGGCTTCAAACAGCATTTCGGCGAGCCTTACGGCGTCACCCACCGCGCCGACATCCACAAGACATTGATGGACGCCGCCGCCGCCCAGCCACACTCGGTGCTCGAAACCAACGCGCGCGTCGAGAGTTTCGAGGACAACGGTGATGGCGTGCGCGTGCATCTGGCCGACGGGCGCACCATCGAGGGGCGCGCGATCATCGGCTGCGACGGCCTGTGGTCGAAAACCCGCGAATACGTCGTGGGTGACGGCGCGCCGATCGTCTCCGGCCACATCGCATATCGCGCCGTGCTGCCGCGCGCCGAGGTACCCGAAGACCTGTGGTCCGGCGATGTCATCCTGTGGGCCGGCCCGAAGACGCATCTGGTGCAATATCCTTTGCGGCGCGGCGAATTGTTCAATCTCGTCGCGGTGTTCCACTCCGATCGTTACGAGGAAGGCTGGAATGCCGAGGGCGACATCGACGAGCTGATGCACCGCTTCGCCGGCGAGCGCCCCGAGGTCATGCGCCTGCTCGAACGCATTGAGACCTGGCGCATGTGGGTGCTGTGCGACCGCGAGCCGGTCAAGAACTGGAGCCGCGGCCGCGTCACCCTGCTCGGTGACGCCGCCCACCCGATGCTGCAATATCTCGCGCAAGGTGCGAACATGGCCTGCGAGGACGCGCTGCGCCTCGCCGAGGAAATCACCAGCACGCCCAACGACCTTGCCGATGCCTTCCTGCGCTACCAGCAGGCCCGCTATCTGCGCACCGGCCGGGTGCAGACCATGGCGCGAATCTATGGCGAGTTTTATCATGCCGCCGGGGTGAAGGCGGAGCTGCGCAACGCAGCACTCGGCGGCCGCACCGCCGAACAGTCATGGGCCGGAATGGATTGGCTCTACGGAGGAAGCTGGTGAGCAGCATGCAGTACGCGGACGGAAAAATCCTGGCGGATGTGAAAGACGGTGTTGGCGTCATCACATTCAACCAGCCCGAAAAGCACAACGCGATGTCGGCCGGCATGTGGCGCGGCACGGCCGAGGCGCTGACCGCCTGGCAGAACGACCCCGCCGTGCGGGCACTGGTGATCACCGGCGCCGGCGACAAGGCGTTCGTCTCGGGCGCCGACATCAGCGAGTTCGCCAGCCTGCGCAGCGCCGCGGACGCGCAGATCGAGTATGACCGCGCCACGTCGGCCGGTCGCGCCCAGCTCGCCACCTTCCCCAAGCCGGTGATCGCGCGCATCGGCGGCTGGTGCCTCGGCGGCGGCCTCGCCATCGCCATGCAGGCCGACATTCGCATCGCCACCGAGGCCAGCGTGTTCGGCATCCCCGCCGACCGCCTCGGCCTCGCCTACGGCTTCGACATGGTGCAGACGCTGGTCAGCCTGGTCGGCGCCGCCAACGCGCGCCAGTTGCTGTTCACCGGCAGCCGCATTCCCGCCGCCGAGGCGCTGCGAATCGGGCTGATCAACCAGATGGTGGCCAACGACAAGCTCGGCGAGACGGTGGACGCGCTCACCCGCACCATCGCCGACAACGCGCCGCTGACCATCGCCGCGGCCAAGCTCGCGGTCCGCCAGACCCTGCTGTCGGCCGCCGAGCGCGACACCGCCGCCATCGCCGCGGCCGTCGCCACCTGCTACGCCAGCGCCGATTACGCCGAGGGCCGCAAGGCTTTTGCCGAAAAGCGTCCGCCGCGCTTCACCGGCAGTTGAACCCGACAACCAATCCGGCGTAGAGTCTGCGCAGATGACGGTGGCCCGAAAGGGCTGAAACGGGAATTTCGCGGCGTCCAAGGGGGGCGTTGGCGAAGCTGCCCTCGCAACTGTCGGCGACGAGCCTGACCAACGAGCCATTGCCCGCCGACACGGCGAGCGAGAAGGCGGTCAAGGTGATGATGCGCCAGCCAGGAGACCGGCCGACATCGAGAGTGCTTGCACGTGCCGGGCGAGGTGCACCGGCGCAGCGGGAGAAAGACCCGAGCGGCAATCGTCCCATCATGTCGCCCGTTCCGTCGGGCGACCTGCCAGGAGTTGCCGCGCATGCGCCGCATCACCCTCGTCTTGTCCGCACCCATGGTGCTGGCAGCCTTCTCAACCCACGCGCAGTCAACAGCGGAAAATCCAACCACGCCGCCGCAGGAAACCCTGCCGCCGCTGGTGATCACCGCCACGCGCGAACCCACCGAACTCGACAACATCGCCGCCGGCGTCACCATCATCGACCGCGCCACCATCGACCAGCGCGGCTACACCACCCTCGTCGATGCGCTTGGCGCGGTGCCTGGCCTGCACATCGTCCAGTCCGGCACACCCGGCAGCCCCGCCAGCCTGTTCGTGCGCGGCGGCGACAGCAACCAGGTTCTGGTGCTGCGCGACGGCGTGCCGATCAACAACCCTTCCGATCCCAACGGCGCCTATGATTTCGGCACCGCGCGGCTGGAGGATATCGAACGCATCGAGATCGTGCGCGGCCCGATGTCTGGCGCCTATGGCACCGGCGCGATCATGGGGGTGATCAATCTCATCTCCCGCCAGGGTGACGGCAGCCCGCACGGCAGCGCCGAGTTCGAGCGCCAGTCCGGCCCCGGCGTCGGCGCGCGCGCGAACTATGGCGGGCGCACCGGCATCCTCGACTACAGCCTCAGCCTCGATGGCACCTCCAATGCCGGGTACGATCCGACCCCGCAACGTCTTGGCGGAATCTACACCTCCACCTCCGAGCCCTATGCCTCGGGCGCTGCCACCATCAATCTGGGCATCAACCCCGATCCCGACACGCGACTCGGATTTTTCCTGCGCGGCAGCCAGACCGACGTGCATTTCAACGACAATGGCTACCCGATCTACGACAGCGCGCTCGGCCAGGCCCACACCGACAGCGTCTTCGGCCGCCTGTCCGCCACCACCAGGATCGCCGACATCTGGCAGAGCACCCTGTCCGGCGCGATCGACCAGTCGGATCGGCACTACACCAACCCGCTCGATCCGAACGACCCCAACATGGCCTTCGAGAACAGCTATTATCACGCGCGCCGGTGGGACACGCAGTGGAACAACAGCGTCAGCCTGCCCGATCTTGATGTTCTCACCGCCAACTCCATCACCTTCGGCTTCGAGCGGATCGAGGATTCCGCCAATACGCGGGTGAATAATTCCTCCGGCGGCTTCGCCTATCAGGATTCCGTGCGCGCCGGCGAAACCACCAACGCCGGCTGGGTTGGCGCTCAGACGACACTTGCCAAGCGCCTGGTCCTGTCCGCCCAGGCGCGTCAGGACGCGGTCGGGCAATTCGGCTCGGTGGCCACCTGGCGCGTCGGCGCGGTTCTAAATGTTCCTGAAATATACTCGCATCTGCACGCCTCCTACGGCACCGGCTTTCTCGCGCCCTCGCTGTTCCAGCTCTACGGCATCGATTCCTACGGCTATCAGGGCAATCCCGGCCTGCGCCCCGAAACCAGCCGGGGCAGCGAATTCGGCTGGCAGGTCGATCTGCCCGCCGCCGGCCAGCCGGACTTCATCAGCCTCGCCGCCACCTGGTTCGACAGCCGTGTGAACAACCTGATCGTGACACAATATTCGGCCACCGGATCAACACCGGTGAACGTCAATAATTCTCACCTATACGGTATCGAAACGACATTGTCGGTCCGTCCCGGCGCCTGGCTGCAACTGGACGCGAACTACACCTACACCATCGCGCGCGACGTGACCGACCAGTCCGCGCTGCTGCGCCGCCCGCAAAGCCAGGCGGCGATCGACCTGCGCATCACCCCGCTGCCCGGCCTCACCATCGCCCCGGAGCTGCAAATGATCGGCAGCTTCAGCGATTATCTGGTCGATTCCACAGGCAACGCCAACAATGTCGGCATCGCGCCCGGCGCCACCCTGCTCAATGTCGCCGTCACCTACGAGATCACCCCGCGCGTGTCGCTGTATCTGCGCGGCCAGAACCTGACCAACGCGCCGTTCGAGCCGGCGAACGGCTATCAGATCCCCGGCATCTGGGTCACCACCGGGCTGCGGCTGATCCTGTAGCCCTACCCCTCGCGTGTCGCGCCGGGTGCCCACAGCACGTCACCCGCCTCGGAGGACATCCGGCGCGCCATCACGAACAGATGGTCCGACAATCTGTTGAGATAACGAACGAGTTCCGGATTGATCGGTTCCGCGCGCGACACCGCGACCACACAGCGCTCGGCGCGCCGGCTGATCGTGCGCGCCATATGCGCCGCCGCCGCACCAGGCGCCCCACCGGGCAGCACGAAGCTGGTCAGCGGACGCAGCTCCTCGTTCATGGTGACGATCTCGGCCTCCAGCCGCGCCACCTGGATCGCCGACACCCGCAGCCGGTCCGCGGTGATCCCCGGCACCGACAGGTCAGCGCCCAAATCGAAAAGATCGTTCTGAATCCTGCCGAGTGCCGCATCCTCCTCGCCGGCGGCATAGACCCGCGCGACGCCGATCGCGGCGTTGGCCTCGTCGATCGCGCCAAGCGCCTCGATCCGCAGATCATCCTTCGACACCCGGCTGCCATCGCCAAGCGAGGTCTGCCCGCCGTCTCCGCCCCTGGTGGTCACGCGATCGATCCTGATCATCAAACTTCCTCCGGTTCGCGCGACTGTAGCATGACATCGCGCCACGCCCAGCACCGCCCCCTACAGCACCAGAACCCCCTGGTGCTTGGCCTTGTTGTCAGGCTCCACATGGATCGTGACGACCAGCCCCTGCATTTCCTCATGCAGCGCCGCCTCGATCCGGTCGCAGATGTCATGCGCCGCACTCACCGTCATGCTGCCAGGCACCACCAGATGGAATTCCAGAAACGAGATCGGCCCGGCAAAGCGGGTGCGCAGATCATGCGCCTCGATCGCGCCGGCGCCATGCAGGGTCACCAGCTCGCGGATACGCTGCATCACCTCGGCGGCCGGCGCGGCATCCATCAGCACGTTGGCGGACTGGCCGATCATCCGCATGCCTTCCCACAGCACATACAGCGCCACCAGTGCCGCGATCACCGGGTCGAGCGTGGCGATGCCGGTCATCAGCATCAGCACCACGCCCACCGCGATGCCGCAGCTCGTCACCACATCGGCCATCAGATGCTGCCCATCGGCGCGCAACGCCGGCGACCGCCGCAACTTGCCCACCCGCAGCAGCACCACCGCCCACGCCGCGTTCAGCACGGTCGCCGCGGCATTCACCGCCAGTGCCAGCCATGGCTGATCCAGCGGCTCGGGCGCGATGAACACGCCCCAGGCGTGATGCAGGATCAGCACCGAGGCGAAGATGATCATCGCCCCCTCGATCACCGCCGCGAACAGCTCGATCTTCTGGTGGCCATAGGTGTGGTCCGCATCCGCGGGCTTCGCCGAAAACGAGATCGCCCACAGCGCGATCCCCGATGCCGCCACATTCACCAGCGTTTCGAGCGCGTCGGAATAAAACGCCGCGCTGTGGCTCACCCACCAGGCGAGCAGCTTCAGCGCGAACACCGCGAGCCCGACGCCAATGCTTCCGATCGCGATCTGCCTCGTCTGCCGCACCGCCCGACCTCCGCCAACCAGGGCGGGTTATATCAGGTGGCGCGCGCGACGAAACCTCCGCCCGGCCGGCACGGACACTAGACCGAAAAATACACCGCGTTCGGGTTGAGCAGCACGACCGCGCTGGTGGATTGCTCCGGATGGAGCTGCCACTCGTCGGACAGCGAAATGCCCACCCGTTCCGCGCCCAGCAGCTTCAGGATCGGCTCCTGGTCCTCCAGCCGCGGGCAGGCCGGATAGCCGAACGAATAGCGCGCGCCGCGATAATTCTGCATCAGCATATCGCCGATCTGGCGCGCATCCTCGCCGGCGAAGCCGCATTCCGCGCGGATGCGCTTGTGCACATATTCCGCCATCGCCTCGGCCATCTCCACCGACAGCCCATGCAGATACAGATAATCCTGATAGCGATTCTGCTCGAACCAGACCCGCGCCGTATCGGACGCCGCCTGCCCCACCGTCACCGCCTGCAACCAGATCACGTCGCGCCGCTCGTCGTCCACGTCGGCGATGAAATCGGCGATGCATTCGCCATCGTCACGAGGCTGGCGCGGCAACGCGAAGCGGCAGAGTTCGGTGGTCCCATCGACGTCGAAAACGATCAGATCATTGCCCTGCCCGGCCGCCTTCCAATAGCCATAGACCGCCTGCGGATGCAAAATATCGTCGGCCTCGCACAATGCCAGCATGCGCCGCATCACCGGTCGCAGCTCCTGGCGCGCCCAGCCCATGAATTCCTCCAGGCTGCGGCCCTGCTTGCGAAACCCCCACTGGAACTGAAACAGGCTGCGCTCATTGATGAACGGCACCACCGTCTTGCTCGGCACCTCGATCTTGCGCGCCCCCCAGAACGGTGGCTGTGGCGGCGCGACATCGCGGTTGAGCCGCCGCCGCCGCGCCTGCACGGCATGCACATCGATCGGCTGCCAGCCACGCGCCTCGGGCACGCCTGGAACCCGTCGCGCCTGTGCCGCGCCCTCGCGCCGCCGCCGCTGCGCGACCAGCCAGGCATCGAAATCCTCGTTGCCGGACAAGCGATCCATCAGATGCAGCCCGTCGAACGCATCGCGCGCATAGGCCACGCGCCCGCAGCCATAGGCATCCACGCAGGTATCCTCGACAAAATTGCGCGTCAGCGCCGCCCCGCCCAGCAGCACCGGCAGGTCCCACCCCTGGCGCGACATCTCCTCCAGATTATCCTTCATCACAACGGTGGATTTCACCAGCAGACCCGACATGCCGATGGCCTGCGCATCGTGCTCTCTCGCGGCCGCCAGAATGTCGGCCAGCGGCACCTTGATGCCCAGATTGATCACCCGATAGCCGTTATTGGTCAAAATGATATCGACCAGATTCTTGCCGATGTCGTGCACATCGCCCTTCACCGTGGCGAGCACGATGGTCGCCTTCTGCGCGCCCTGCGTGCGCTCCATATGCGGCTCCAGATGCGCCACCGCCGCCTTCATCGTCTCGGCACTTTGCAGCACGAACGGCAATTGCATCTTGCCCGCGCCGAACAGCTCGCCAACCGTCTTCATGCCATCGAGCAGCACGGTGTTGATGATGTCGAGAGCAGAATATTCCATCAGCGCGAGATCAAGATCGTCAGCCAGCCCGTTGCGATCGCCATCGACGATGCGCGCGCGCAGCCGGTCATCCACCCTGTCATGGCGCACCCGCGCCACGCTTGCCACACCCTTGCGTTCGGCGAACAGCGCCAGCAGATGCTGCAACGGGTCGCGCCCATCGCGCCAATTGTCGAAAATCAGATCCTCGGCGGCCTCCACCTCGTCGGCGGCGAGCTGGTGCAGCGGACGGATCTTGCTCACATGCACGATCGCCGCGGTCATGCCCGCGCGCTGCGCATGATCGAGGAACACGCTGTTCAGCACCGCGCGCGCCGCGGCGTTGAGCCCGAAGCTGATGTTGGACAGCCCAAGCACGATCTGGATGTCGGGAAATTCCTGACGGATGCGCGCGATGCCGGCAATGGTTTCCAGCCCCAGCTTGCGATCGTCATCCATTCCGGTGGCGATGGTAAAAGTCAGCGGATCGATCATCAGGTCCGATTGCGGCAACCCGTGCCGCCCGCACGCGAATTCCACCAGCCGTCGCGCGATCTCGATCTTGCGCTCGGCGGTCTTGGCCATGCCGGTCTCGTCGATGGTGAGCGCGATCACCGCCGCGCCGAATTTGCGCGCAAGCTCCAGCCGCTCCGCCGCCGCGCCCTCGCCATCCTCGAAATTGATCGAGTTGATGATCGGCTTGCCGCCATGCAGCTTCAGCGCCGATTCGATCACGCGGGTCTCGGTGCTGTCGATCACCAGCGGCGCGTTCACCGACGCGGTGAAGCGGCGCACCGTCTCGTCCATCTCGGCAACCTCGTCGCGCCCGACGAACGCGGTGCACAGATCGATCGCGTTGGACCCCTCGCCCACCTGTTCGCGCCCCATCGCGACGCAGCCATCCCAGTCGCCGGCCTGCTGCAATTCGCGCCAGCGCTTCGATCCGTTGGCGTTGCAGCGCTCACCGATCGAAAAAATCGAATTCTCCTGCCGCAGCGCCACCGCGCCATACAGGCTCGCCACCGACGGCACCCATTGCGGCGTGCGCGCCACCGGTGCGGGCCGATCCAGATTGCCGCCAAGCCGGCGCAACATCCGATCAAGGGCCGCGGTGTGGGTGTCGTTGGTGCCACAGCACCCACCGATCAAATTCATTCCGTCCTCGGTGACGAAGCGCTCCAGCCAGGCCACCAGCTCATCGGCGCCGAGCGGATAATGGGTTTGCCCATCAAGCAACTCCGGCAATCCGGCATTGGGCTGCACCGACAGCAGCCCCGGCCAGTTGGTCGACAGCCAGCGAATATGCTCGGCCATCTCCTGCGGGCCGGTGGCGCAGTTGAGCCCGATCAGCGGCACATCGAGCGCGCGCACCACCGTCGCCGCCGCCGCGATGTCAGGCCCCACCAGCAAGGTTCCGGTGGTCTCCACCGTCACCTGCACCAGGATCGGCACCTCGCGCATGGCGCGCGCACGCTTGGCCGCGTTCACCGCCGCCTTGATCTGCAGGCTGTCCTGGCAGGTCTCGATCAACAGCGCATCGACCCCGCCCTCGACCAGTGCCGCGCACTGCACCGACAGCGCGTTCTCCAACGTATCGTAATCGATATGACCAAGCGAGGGCAGACGGGTGCCAGGCCCGACGCTGCCGACGACATAATGGGGCCGCCCGTCGCGGCACCCATCCACCGCCTCGCGCGCGAGGCGCGCGGCCACATGGTTGATCTCCGCGGCACGCTGGTCCAGCGCGAACTCGCCCAGCGTCAGCGGCGAGCCGCCGAAGCTGTTGGTCTGGATCAGGTCCGCACCGGCGGCCAGATAGCCTTCATGCAGCGAACGCACCAGATCAGGACGGGAAAGATTCAAAGCCTCGGTGCAATTCTCCCGCCCCAGATAATCGGCCTCGATATCGAGCGTCATCGCCTGCACCCGGCTGCCGATGCCCCCGTCGCACAGCAGCACGCGGCGACGCAGATCGTCGAGCAGCCTCACGCCACCGCCTCCAGCCGCCGGGTTTGCGGCGCGTCCGCCGGCCACAGCATGATCTCGAGCGGCCCCTCCACCCGCGCCGGCTGGCTCGGCCGCAGCCCCGCCTCGCTCAGCAGCGTGGCCATTTTCGCGCCCGAAAATCCGGGCCACACATGCGCCAGCCGCGCGGTCAGATCGGAGCGCTCATGCGCCGCCAGATCGATCACCAGCAGCCGCCCACCCGGACGCAGCACCCGCGCGGCCTCGCGCAGCGCGGCGGCCGGGTCCTCGGCGTAGTGCAGCACCATCTGCAGGATCGCCACATCGTATGACGCATCCGCCAGCGGCAGCCGATACATGTCGGCCTGGCGCACCCCGCAATGCTGCAAACCCGGCGAGGCGAGCCGCCCACGCGCCAGGCCCAGCATCGCCCGGCTGGCATCGATGCCCAGCGCCGAGCTGGCCCGTGGCGCCAGCAGTTCCAGCAGCCGCCCGGTGCCGGTGCCGATATCCAGCACCCGTCCCAGCGACGGACCACCCAGCAGCTCCTCGATCGCCGCCTCCACCCGCGCCGCCGGCAGCCCAAGCGCCTGCATCTCATCCCAGTCCTCGCCTTGCAGCCGAAACTGCGCGGAGGCCACGCGCGCGCGCTCGGCCAGCACCCGCGCCGCCTGGCGTCGGTCGCTGGCCAGCAGCGGGTCATCCTCGGGCAGGCGCTCCACCAGCGTGCGCGCGAGGTCGCCAAGCGCGTCCGGCGGCAGGCTGAACCACACGGTGCTGCCCTCGCGCGCCCGGCTCAACAGCCCGGATTCGCACAATAATTTCAGGTGGCGCGACAGCCGCGGCTGTGACTGGCCGAGAATTTCGGCGAAGTCGGTGACGCAGAAGCTGCCACGATTGGCGAGCGCGAGAAGGCGCAGCCGCGTGGTTTCCGCGGCGGCGCGCAAGGCGGTGAGAAGCATGTCCATGGGCTGGACAATCACATAAAGACATGTTTATGTCTAGATATGCTTATCACTGCCCCCACACCCCTGCCCACCACCGACTCCAGGCTGCCCATCCGCCTGCTGCCCGCCGGCGCCTGCCTGCCCGCGGACGGCATCGCCATGCCCACCCTGCCCACCTCCGCGCACCGCCCCCGCGCCGCCTGCGGCTGCTGCCAGCCGCGCGCCGCCGCCACGGACATCCTGTCGCGCGCCTGGCTCGCCCGCGTGCGCGGCACCGCCCCGCTCACCGCCGAACTCGTCGTCGCCGCCACCGCTGATGGCCAGGCCGCGCTGCGTGCCGCCATCGCCTCCGACGCGCTGCTGAACGCCCGCTTCCGCCTCGCCGACGCCGCCTGACCAGGCCCGCCTGCCTTGCATCACCACGCGCCGGTGTCGCACAGTGCGCCCAACTCAAGGAGCGTCACGATGGGCAGCAAAATCACTCTCAGCCGGTCCGAAAAAATCATGAACGTGATCCGCGTTTCCAGCGGCAACTTCCTGGAAATGTACGATTTTTTCGTGTTCGGCTACTTCGCCCACGAGATCGGCGCGACGTTCTTTCCCGCCGATAACGAAGTCACCGTCCTGCTGCTCACCTTCGCCGTCTTCGCCGGCGGCTTCATCATGCGCCCGCTCGGCGCGCTGATCCTTGGCGCCTATATCGACAAGCACGGCCGCCGCACCGGCCTGCTCCTCACGCTGGGGCTGATGGCCATCGGCACCGCCACCATGGCGCTGATGCCCGGCTACGCGACCGTGGGCGTCCTCGCCCCCTTCGTGGTGCTGCTCGGCCGCCTGATCCAGGGGTTTTCGGCCGGCGTGGAAGTGGGCGGCGCCTCGGTCTACCTCGCCGAGATCGCCACCCCCGGCAACAAGGGCTTCTACGTCTCCTGGCAATCCGCCAGCCAGCAGGTCGCGGTGATCCTGGCCGCGAGCCTGGGCGTCGCGCTCAACGCCAACTTCAATGCCCAGCAGATGCAGGATTTCGGCTGGCGCATCCCCATGCTGCTCGGCTGCCTGATCATTCCGCTGCTGCTGGTGCTGCGCCGCTCGCTCGCCGAAACCGAGGAATTCACCAACCGCACCCACCACCCCAGCATCCGCGAGATCGTCGCCTCGGTCGGCGCGAGTTGGAAACTGCTGATCCTGGGCATGCTGCTGGTCTCGATGACCACCGGCAGCTTCTACCTGATCACCGCCTACACCCCCACCTATGGTCGCACGGTCCTGCATCTGCTGCCGTTCGACGCGCTGCTCGTCACCATCTGCGTCGGTGTGTCCAACCTAATCTGGCTGCCGGTCGCCGGCGCGCTGTCCGACCGCATCGGGCGCAAGCCGATCCTGATCGGCACCACCGTGCTGACCCTGCTCACCGCCTATCCGGCCATGTCGTGGCTGGTCGGCGCCGCCTCCTTCGAGCGGCTGCTGCTGGTCGAGCTGTGGCTGTCGTTCCTGTATGGCTGCTACAACGGCGCGATGGTGGTGTTCCTCGCCGAGGTGATGCCCGCCAAGGTCCGCGCCACCGGCTTCTCGGTCGCTTACAGCTTCGCCACCGCGATCTTCGGCGGCTCCACCCCGCTGATCGCCACCTGGCTGATCAGCATCACCGGGGACCGCGCGATCCCCGGCGTGTGGATGTCAGCCGTCGCCGCCCTTGGCCTGTTCGCCACCCTGATGCTCAAGACCAACCGGCAGACCGGCCATGAGAGGGCGGCGCAACCCGCGCAATAGGCGCCGAACTTGGCCGCCGACCTCGCGCTGATCCTGGCGATCGACGGTTCGGCCAGCGTCAACATGGAGTATTTCGGCCTGATCGCCGGCGGCACCGCCGCGGCATTGCGCGACCCCGACATCGCCGCTGCGCTCATCTCCGGACCAAACCGGGCCAGCGAGGTCGCGCTGCTGCTGTGGTCGGGCGCGGCCGAGCAGGATGTGCTGCTGGACTGGACCCGACTCGCCTCGCCCGCCGACGTCGCCAGCTTCGCCGATGCGGTGGACAACATGCCGCGCTCCATCCCCGCCGGGCTGACCGCCATCGGCGCCGCGCTGACGGTGTGCGAAAATTTGATCGCCCGCCTGCCCACCCGGCCGACCCGCCGCATCGTCGATCTGGCCGGTGACGGCCGCAACAATGACGGCCCCGCCACCGAGCCGGTGCGCGACCGCCTGGTCGCCGCGGGGGTCACCATCAACGGCCTGTGCGTGCTGCACGAGGAGCCCGACCTGCGCGCCTTCTACCAGACAGCGGTGATCGGCGGCCCCTCCGCCTTCGCGCTCACCTGCCCGACCTACGCCGCCTTCGCCGATGCGATGCGCCAGAAACTCTATCGTGAGAGCCTGCTTGTTTCCTGAAATCATATGAAATGGTCGGATGGTATTCTCGCCGGTCAGCGCCGCAGATGCTCGGCGATGGTCATGCCCAGCCGCAGCGGAATGTCCCAGTTCTCGCGCACCGTGCGCATCGGCTGAAAGCCGCCACGCAGATAGGTCCGCATCGCGCGCGGATGGTCGGCGGTGCAGGTGTTCACGCTCAGCCCCCGGCGGGTGCGCCGCCAGGCCGCATCCACCGCCTGGCGCAGGAACGGCTGGCCCAGACCGAGGCCGATCGCATGCGGCATGAGACCGAAATAATTGATATTCACATCCCACGGGCCGCGCGCATCCAGCTCGAAAAAACCCGCGGGCTCATCATCAAGATACAGAACATGCACCGACACGCGCGGGTCCGACAACAGCATCCCGAGCCGCTGGTCGCTCAGCGTGCGGCGCAGCCACCACAGATATGGCCCGCCCACCGTATCGTATAAGTAACGATAAAACGGCACGCTCGGCGCGTCCCTGCACACCAGATGGCAGCCATCGGGCAATGCCGGCCCGCCCGCCCTGGGCGGATGGTCCATCCGCAGGAACGTCACATCGACCACCGCCCGGCAGGTCGGTTCCATGCCGCGCGGCCCGGGGTCAGTCGTCGAGGAAGCTGCGCAGCTTCCGGCTCCGGCTGGGATGCTTCAGCTTGCGCAATGCCTTCGCCTCGATCTGGCGGATGCGTTCGCGGGTCACGTTGAACTGCTGGCCGACCTCCTCCAGCGTGTGGTCGGTGTTCATGCCGATGCCAAAGCGCATGCGCAGCACCCGCTCCTCGCGCGGGGTGAGCGAGGACAGCACCCGCGTCGTCGCCTCGCGCAGATTCGCCTGGATCGCCGCATCGAGCGGGATCACCGCCGCCTTGTCCTCGATGAAGTCGCCAAGGTGGCTGTCCTCCTCGTCACCGATCGGGGTTTCGAGGCTGATCGGCTCCTTCGCGATCTTCAGCACCTTGCGCACTTTTTCGAGCGGCATGCCAAGCTTCTCGGCCAGCTCCTCGGGTGCCGGCTCACGGCCGATCTCATGCAGCATCTGCCGCGAGGTGCGCACCAGCTTGTTGATCGTCTCGATCATGTGCACCGGAATGCGGATGGTGCGCGCCTGATCGGCGATCGAGCGGGTGATCGCCTGGCGGATCCACCAGGTGGCATAGGTGCTGAACTTGTAGCCGCGGCGATACTCGAACTTGTCCACCGCCTTCATCAGCCCGATATTGCCCTCCTGGATCAGATCCAGGAATTGCAGGCCGCGATTGGTGTATTTCTTGGCGATCGAGATCACCAGCCGCAAATTGGCCTCGATCATCTCCTTCTTGGCGCGCGCGCTGTCACGCTCGCCACGGCTGACGGTGGCATAGACCCGGCGGAACTCGCTGATCGGCAGCCCCGCGTCGGTCGCCACCGCCGACACCTGCCCGCGCAGCGTGTTGATCTGGTCGATATGCTTGGCGACGAAACTCTTCCAGGCCTTGCCAGGGTTTTTCGAAACCGTCTCGATCCAGTTCGGATCCAGCTCATGGTCGCGATATTCACGCAGGAAGTCCTCGCGCGGCACCTTGCAGCCATCGGCGAGCCGCAGCATCTGCCCTTCCTGCCCGGTCAGCCGCTGGTTCAGCGTCTTGAGCTGCGCCACCAGCTCCTCGATGCGGTTGTTGTGCAGCCGCACCTGCTCGACCTTGGCGACCAGCTCCTCGCGCAGCTTCTCATAGGCCTTCTCGGAGCGGGTGGTGACCCCCTCGCCGCCGGTGAAGGCCTCCAGCCGCCTGGTCTGCATCTTGGCGAGCTTCTTGTAGAGATTCTCGATCTCCTCGAAATTCGCCAGCACCTCGGGCTTGAGTTTTTCCTCAAGCGCGGAAAGCGACAGGTTGCTGCCTTCGCCCTCCTCGCCCTCCTCGGCGTCGTCGGCCTCAAAGCCCGCCTCGGCGACCACCGCGGGCACCGCCCCGTCCGCCGCCACCTGCGGGCCACCCTGCGTGGCCTCCAGATCGATGATGTCGCGCAGCAGCATGCGCCCGGCCTTCAGCGCGTCGTGCCAGGCGATGATGGCGCGAAACGTCAGCGGGCTTTCGCACAGGCCGCCGATCATCATGTCGCGGCCGGCCTCGATGCGCTTGGCGATCGCGATCTCGCCCTCGCGCGACAGCAGCTCCACGCTGCCCATCTCGCGCAGATACATCCGCACCGGGTCGTCGGTGCGCCCCAGGCTCTCGGCATCGACGTTGCCGGTCGGCTCGTCCTCGCCGCCCTCGGCGGCTTCCTCGGTCTTCTCCACCTTGGCCGGCGCCTCGCCGTCCTCGGTCTCCTCGCTCTCGACCGTCTGGATGCCCATCTCGTTGAGATTGGCCATCACGTCCTCGATCTGCTCCGAGCTCATCTGGTCGGGCGGCAGCACCGCGTTCAGCTCATCGAAGGTGATGTAGCCACGCTCCTTGCCCTTCGCGATCAGCCGCTTCACGGCGGCCGACTGGACATCCAGCAAATTGGTGTCAACGTCCGCCTCGGCGGTCGCGGTATCGGAAGCAACGGTCGGCTTGGTGGCCATATTCACCACTCTCCAAAAACGCCGCGCGACGGGCGCGGGCTGAACTGAACCCTGTCGGACGCCGCCCCGATGGCCGGCCGCATCACGACTCGATCTCCTCACCAGGCTCCCGCCAGATCGCGGCGGCGGCCTCACGCAGCCGCACCAGCCGCTCCTGCGCCAGCCCATCGGCGCCCGCCGCAACATCGCGACGGGCCGCGGCGATATCGGCCTCCAGCCGATCGCGATGCAGCATCTGGAACAGATGATGCCACGCCGCGAGCACCTCAACCGGCTGCGCGTCCGGTGCAACGCAGGCTGGCAGCGGATGCGGCGACCTGGACAGCACGCGCGCGACATCCTCCTCCAAACCGAGCTTGGTCAGGTGGGTGATCAGGCCCGCGGAGTCAAGCTCCTGCGCGTCATTGAACCACGCGAGCGTCGCATCCCGCACCTGCGCCAGACCGGCATCGAGCGCGATGCGCACCCAGCCATCCTCAAGCTGGTGCAGCAGCGCCGGATGGCTCAGCGCGATCGCGCTCAGAATCCGGGCGCATTCCGCCCGCCCGGCCGCCTCATCGGGCACCGGCCGCGCGCCGAAGCGCACCGGGCCGCGCGCCCCCCCGTCGCGCGTGCCCCCAGTTTGCGCGCCCCGCGGCCCCGGAACCATGCGCGTCGGCCGCGCCGTCCGCGTCTCGGTGAAAAACCGCTCCAGCAGACTGCGCCGATATTCCGCCGCCAGGCCCTTATGGCCGATCCGCCCGGCCGCCTCGGCCAGACGCTCGCGAAACGCCGCGCGCTGCTCGGGCCCGGCCAACGGCTGGCCCTGGCGCAGCAGGTCGAACAACACGTCCGACACCGGCCGCGCGGCGGCCAGCACCGCGGCGAACCCCGCCGGCCCCTGCGCGCGCACCAGCGAATCCGGGTCCTGCCCGTTCGGCAGGCTGGCCAGACGCAGGCTCTGCTCGGGGGTGAGATGCGGCAGCGCCAGGTTCACCGCCCGCAATGCCGCCCGCGCGCCGGCCGCATCGCCGTCAAAGCACAGCACCGGCACCGGCGACAGCCGCCACAGCTCGGCCATCTGTTCCTCGGTCAACGCGGTGCCCAGCGGCGCCACCGCGCCCGCGAACCCGGCCTGGTGCAGCGCGATCACGTCCATATAGCCCTCGGCCACCACCAGCTCCGCGCCGCCGCGCACCGCCGCGCGCGCCAGATCGAGCCCGTAGAGGCTGCGCCGCTTGGAAAACAGCGCGGTCTCCGGCCCGTTGACATATTTCGGCACACCGTCGCCCAGGATGCGCCCGCCAAAGCTGATGATCCGCCCGCCCCGGTCGCGGATCGGAAACATCACCCTGTTGAAAAACAGCTCCCGCCCGTCCGGCTGCACCAGCCCGGTCTCGGCCAGCAGCGCGTCATCCGCGCCGGCCGCCCGAAGCACCGACACCAACGACCCACGCCCCTCGCCGGACCAGCCAAGCCCGAACCGCTCGATGGTCTGCCCGGTCAAACCCCGCCCGGTCAGATAATCGAGCGCCCGCCGCCCGGCCGGCGCGCCGAGCAGGCGGCGAAATTCCGCTTCCGCCCGGCCCAGCACCTCCTGCACCCCGTCGCTGCGCGCCTGCGCGGCCATCTGGTCCGGCCCGAGCCGCGGCATCTCCAGCCCCGCCTCACCGGCGAGCGCGGTGACAGCCTCGATGAATCCGGAGCCCTGGGTCTGCATGACAAAGCCGATCGCATTGCCATGCGCGCCGCAGCCAAAACAGTGATAGCCGTCCTCATACACATAGAAGCTCGGCGTTTTTTCGTTATGGAACGGGCAGCAGCCCTTCCAGTTCCGACCCGATTTGGTCAGCCGCACCCGCCGCCCGACCAGCGCGGCCAGCGGCGTGCGCGCCCGCACCTCGTCCAGAAACTGATCGGGAAGCGCCATTCAGCCGGCGAGCGCGGCGCGGACCAGCGCGCCAGCCGCCGCCATGTCCAGCTCGGCGGCATATCTGGCCCTGAGTGCGGCCATCACCTTGCCCATATCCTTGATCCCCGCCGCCGAGGTTTCCGCGATCGCCGCGCGCACCGCGGCCTCGGTCGCCGCCGCATCCATCTGGCGCGGCAAAAACCCCTCGATCACCGCGATCTCCGCCAGCTCCTTGTCCGCCAGCTCGGGCCGGTTGCCCTTGGTGTACAGCTCCACCGACTCCCGCCGCGACTTCACCATCCCGCGCAGCATCGCCATGATCTCGGCCTCCGCCACCGCCGGATCGGGCCTGGTGCGCGCGGCGATCTCGGTGTCCTTCAATTTGGACAACACCATCCGCAACGTCGAAACCCGCGCCGCATCCCCCGCCTTCATCGCCGCCTTAAGCTGCTCGGTAAACTGCGCGCGCAGCTCCATGACATTCTCCATTCAATCCAAACCGCTTCCTTACCCCCACTCCCCCCACCCAAGCCAGAGCCACGCCCCCACCCCGCCCCTCCCCACCAGGGGGAGGGAGAAGATGGTTACGTCACTTCCCCCTCCCCCCCGCGGGGAG
>DAHWBL010000246.1 GCA_027323595.1 Acetobacteraceae bacterium
CAGCTTTCATAGGCGCCGTAATTGCGCGCCAGCAGCCGCGCGTTCGCCTCGCCGATGCGGCGGATCCCCAGCCCATAGATGAACCGCGCGAGCCCGATCCGCCGGCGCTCCTCGATCGCGGCGAGCAGATTGGCCACCGACAATTCGGCCCAGCCATCCAGTGCGGCAATCGCCACGGCCTTTTCATGCAAATGGAAAATATCGGCGGGTGCCGCGATCAATCCGGCCTCGAACAACTGGCCGATGCTGCGCTCCCCCAGCCCCTCGATGTCGAAGGCGCCGCGTGAGACCAGATGGCGCAGCCGCTCGACGATCTGGGCGGCGCAGGTGAGCCCGCCGGTGCAGCGGCGCACCACCTCGCCGTCGGGGCGCACCGCGTGGCTGCCGCAGACCGGGCAGATGGTCGGAAATTCGTATCGGTGCGCATCGGCCGGGCGCTGTTCGGGCACCACGGCGACGATCTGGGGGATCACGTCGCCGGCGCGCTGCAACTCCACCAGATCGCCGACCCGCACATCCTTGCGCGCGATCTCGTCCTCGTTGTGCAGGCTCGCCCGGCTCACCAGCACGCCGCCGACATTGACCGGCTCCAGCTCGGCCACCGGGGTCAGCGCGCCGGTGCGCCCGACCTGGATGCGAATCTCGCGCAGCCGCGTGCGCGCCCGCTCGGCGGGAAATTTCCACGCCATCGCCCAGCGCGGCGCCCGGCCGACGAACCCGAGCCGGCGCTGCAAGGCCAGATCGTCGATCTTGTAGACCACGCCATCGATGTCATAGCCCAGCCCGGCCCGCAGATCGGCCATCTCGGCCTGAAACGCCACCGCCGCGTCGGCACTGTCCAGCCGCCGCGACAGCGGATTGACGCTGAACCCCCAGCCGCGCAGCCGCTCCAGCCATTGCCAATGGGTTCTGGCCACCGGCTCGCTCGCCTCACCCATCGCATAGGCGAACAGGTCCAATGGGCGCGCGGCGGTCACCTCGGCATCCAACTGGCGCAGGCTGCCCGCCGCCGCATTGCGTGGATTGGCGAACGGCTTCTGCCCTGACGCGACCTGCGACTCATTCAAGGCGAGGAAATCCGCCTTGCTCATGAACACCTCGCCGCGCACCTCGATCAGCGCGGGAAACGGCGCTGGCAGGCGCTGCGGGATCGCGCCGATGCGCCGCACATTGGCGGTCACCACCTCGCCCTGCTCGCCATCGCCGCGCGTCGCGGCCATGGTGAGCGCGCCGTCCTCATAGGTCAGCGAGATCGACAGCCCGTCGATCTTGGGCTCGCCGACGAAATGCAGCGACGCCGGATCGAGATTGAGAAATCTGCCGGCGCGGGCGCAGAACTCGGTGAAATCCTCCGGCGAGAAGCCGTTATCGAGAGACAGCATCGGCTGGCGGTGCCGATGCTTGGCAAAGCCCTGCGCGGGTGCGGCGCCAACCCGCCGGCCGGGGCTGTCGGGGCGCACCAGCTCGGGAAACCGCGCCTCGATCGCCTCGTTGCGGCGGCGCATCGCGTCATACTCGGCATCGGTGATCAGCGGCGCGTCGAGCTCATGATAGGCGCGATCATGCTCGGCGATCTCGGCGGCGAGCCGCGCCAGTTCGGCGGCGGCGGCGGCCGCGTCCAGGGCGGCGATGTCGTGGTTCATCCCAGCAGCTCCGCCGCCGCCGCGCGTGCCGCATCGGTGATCGCCTCGCCGGCCAGCATCCGCGCGATCTCCTCGCGCCGGGCCGCGAGGTCCAGCGCCACCACGCGCGTCTCCGCGGCGCCGCGCTGCACCTGTTTGGCGACCAGCAGATGCGCGGTGCCGCGCGCCGCCACCTGCGGGCTGTGCGTCACCACCAGCACCTGCACCGCCTCGGCCACCCGCGCCAGCCGCTCCCCCACCGCCGCCGCGGTGGCGCCGCCGATGCCGGAATCAACCTCGTCGAAAATCAGGCTCGGCACCGTCGAGCCGCGCACCAGCACCACTTTCAGCGCCAGCATCAGCCGCGACAATTCGCCGCCCGAGGCCACCCGCGCCAGCGGCCCCGGCTCCTGGCCCGGATTGGCGGCGATCAGAAACCGCACCTGGTCGGCGCCGCGCGCGCTCCAGCCGGGTTCGGGCAGCCGTGCCACCTCGGCGACGAAGCGCGCCTTGTCCAGCCGCAGCGGCGCCAGCTCCTTGGCCACGGCGCGCGCGAGCCGCCCCGATGCCGCCTGCCGCGCCGCCGACAACGCCTCGGCCACCCGCAGATACTCCGCCCGCGCGGTCACCTCCGCCGCGGCGCGCGCCGCGAGATCGGCACTCGCCGTATCGAGCGCGACCAGGCGCGCGCGCAGCTCCACCAGCAGCTCCGGCAGGCTGGCCGCCGGCACCGCGTGCTTGCGCGCCGCGGCCCGCAGATCGAACAGCCGCTCCTCGGTCTGCTCCAGCCGGCGCGGATCGGCCTCGGCATCGACCACCAGCCGGCTCAGCATGGTCTCGGCCTCCGCCAGCGCCTCCTCGGCGCGGCCGATCGCCTCGGCCACCGCGCCGACCTGCGGCATCGCGTTGCCCAGCCGGTCGAGCGCGCGCGCCGCCGAGCGCAGTGCCGCCGCCGGTCCCGGGCCGCGCCGATCACGCGGCGCCAGCTCGGCCAATGCGGCCGCCAGCGCCTGGGCGTGCCGGTCGGCGTGCTGCAAGGCGGTCCGCTCGGCGGCCAGCCGATCCTCCTCGGCGGGTTCGGGCGAGAGCTTTTCCAGCTCGGCCACCGCGTGGCGCAGATATTCCTCCTCGCGATCGGCGGCCTCCACCGCCGCGCGCGCGGCGCGGTGCGCGTCCGCCGCCGCGCGCCAGCCGTGCCAGGCCGCCTCCACCGCGCGCGCCAGCGGCGGCGGCACGCCATAGGCGTCCAACAGCACCGCCTGGCGCGCCGGATCGGCCAGCCCCATCTGCTCGTGCTGGCCCTGCAACTCGATCAGCAGTTCGCCCAGCCGGCGCAGCAGCGCCACGCCCACCGGCTGGTCATTGACGAACGCCCGCGACCGCCCGTCCGCGCCCAGCACCCGGCGCAGCACGATCTGGTCCTCGGCCTCGATGCCCTGTTCGACCAGCAGCGCGTGCGCCGGATGCCCCGCCGCGGGCGCGAACACCGCCGACACCGACGCCTGCGCCGCGCCGGCGCGCACCAGCCCGCCATCGGCGCGCGCGCCCAGCGCCAGGCCCAGACTGTCCAGCAGAATCGATTTGCCCGCCCCGGTCTCGCCGGTGAGCACGGTCAGCCCGGCGCCGAACGACAGCTCCAGCCGGTCGATCAGCACGACGTCGCGGATCGACAGTCCGGTCAGCATGGGACCGGCGCGCGGATCAGAACACGCTGTGCCAGGTGCGGCTCAGCAGGCCAGGGGCGCTGTCATCCGCCGCCGGGCCGGTGATGTCGTGGTTGGAGACCAACTGGTCCCAGCTCGCCTCGTACCAGGAGCTGCCGGGGTAATTATAGCCCAGCACCGCCGCGGTGCGCCGCGCCTCGTTCACCATGCCCAGCGCCAGGTAGATCTCGGTCAGCCGATGCAGCGCCTCGGGCGTGTGGTTGGTGGTCTGGTATTCATCCACCACGCGCTGGAACCGCCCGATCGCGGCCTGATACTGGTGCTGGTTTTCGTAGAAGCGGCCGACCTCCATCTCCTTGCCGGCCAGATGGTCGCGGCACAGATCCACCTTGAGGCGGGCATCACGGGCATAGGCGCTGTCGGGAAAGCGGGTGGTCACCTCCTGCAACGCGGTCAGCGCCAGTTCGGTGCCCTTCTGGTCGCGCTCGATGTCCGAGATCTGCTCATAAAAAGACAGCGCCCGCAGGTAATACGCATAGGCGATCGACCGGCTGGTCGGATGCAGCTGCACGAAGCGGTCGAGCGCGCCGATCGCGTCGGTGTAATGCTGGTTCAGATAATCGGCATAGCCATGCATCAACTGTGCGTTGGTGGCCCAGGAGGAATAGGGATAATATTGCTCAACCGCATCGAACTGGTGCACCGCCACGGTCAGCCGCTTCTTGTTCAGCGCGTCGATGCCGTTCGAATATAACTGGTCGGGCGGCACCTTCGACAGGTCGATCTTGTTGGTGTTCTCGCTCTTCCAGTAGAACACCCCGCCATTGTCGTCGGTCGCGTCGGGATGGTCGCTCCAGGGGTTGATGCTGTTCAGCGCGCCGCACCCGCCGAGCAGGGCGGTGCACAGCAGCAGCATCGGAATATTGGTGAGGCCTGGCAGTCCGCGAGCGAGTTTCATGACGATCTTCTAGCACGCCACGCGCCGGGTTGGGAGACCCGGGGCCGGAATTTCAGGCGGCGATCGCCTCACGCGGCTGGCCGGAGCGCAATGCGGCCGGCGCGGCGAACAGCGCCCGCAGCAACTGGTTGTTGAGCGCGTGGCCCGGCCGATGCGCCACATAACGGGCCCTGAGCGCGCCGCCGGCCAGCGCCAGATCGCCGACCGCGTCCAGCAGCTTGTGGCGCACGAACTCGTCGGGCGCGCGCAGCCCGAGCGGATTGAGCACGCGGGCATGGTCCACCACCACCGCATTGTCGAGGCTGCCGCCGAGCGCGAGCCCGGCCGCCTGCAACTGCGCCACCTCGGCGGCCAGCGCGAAGGTGCGCGCGCGCACCAGATCGCGGCGGATCATCGCCGGGGTCAGCGCCAGGCTCAGCGCCTGCCGCCCGATCGCCGGCGCGGCGAAATCGATCGACACCGAGGCATCCAGCATCGGCCCGGACCAGCCGGCCCCGAGCGGACGCAGCTCGGCGAACCCATCGGCGGATTCGACCCGCACGGTCTCGCACAGATCCAGCACCGGCCGGTCCGCCGGCAATTCGACCCGCCCGGCGCAATCCAGCAAAAACAGGAACGGCTCGGCCGAACCATCCAGGATCGGCACCTCCGGCCCGTCGAGCGAGACGATCGCGTTATCGATCCCCGCGGCGACGAACGCCGCCATCAGATGCTCCACCGTCGCCACCCGCAGCTCCGGGCGCGCCGGATCGGCGAGCACCGTGCACAGCCTGGTATCGACGACATTGCTCCACAGCGCGGCGATGTCGGCGCCCACGTCGGTGCGGCGGAACCTTATGCCGGTGCCCGCCGCCGCCGGGCCGATATCGAGGCTGACATGGCGGCCCGAATGCACGCCCACGCCCACGCAGCCGATCGCACGCCCCACCGTCGCCTGTCGACGCGGATCGATCAGCGCGCCCACCGGGGCGCCCGCCGGAACCCCCGCCGGAACCATCGTCACCAGCCCGGCCGGGGCGACCATCGCCCGATCCATCAGCATGCCATCCATTCGCGATCCATTCCCCTGGCACCCGGGCGCATCACGATGAACGATCCGCGATCCATGAGGGCACCAACAACGTCAGACCGACGATCTAGCCGGTCACCGCGACAAAATAATGGCGGCGAGGTGAACCTAGGGTGGTTCTCCGTCGCCGCCAATTCAACGTTTATTTCCGAATATTACCGCCTATCCGGTTGAAAAATAAAAGATTTCTTACGGCTCTCCCTTGCCTGGGCAACTGCCGGCCCGAAACGACATGCCGCACTGCGTCATTGGCCGCCCTTCATTGCTGGCGGCGCAGGAACGCCGGAATGTCGAGCCCCATCTCGTCGGCCGGGCGCTGGGTGGCCACCGGCTCGGCCTCGAACTGCGGCTCGCTGCGCGGCGGCTCGGCCACCAGCGGCGCGGGCGGCTGGCGGCGCAGCGCGCCGGTCACCACCCCGAACAGGCTGCGCGCGCCGAAATGCGACCGCTGCTCGGCCGGGCGGGCCACCGGCGCCAGCGCCGGCGCGCTCACCCGCTCGGGCTGGGCCATGCCCGGCGCCATCGCCTGCGGCATCCCGTGCTGGAACATCGCCGGCATCACCTCGGCCGGCGCCTCCACCAGCGCCGGGCGGCCCGGCAGCGGTGCCACCACCGACGGCGAATAGACCGGCTCGACGCTCACCGGCGCCACGCTGGGCGCCATCCCCGGCGTGAACCCCATCCCGCCCTGCTGCGGGCCGGCCACCGCGGACACCGGCGCGCCGTTGCCCACCGCCACCAGCCGCGGGCGCTCGGCGTTGCCCGGCACCGGCGGCTCCATCCGCGCGGGCATCTGGCTGTCGATGCCGGTGGCCACCACCGACACCCGCACCCGGCCCGACAACTGCTCATCGATCGCCGAGCCGAAGATGATGTTGGCGTCCTCGGCGACCTCCTCGCGGATCCGGTTCGCCGCCTCGTCCACCTCGAACAGCGTCATGTCCTCGCCGCCGGTGATGTTGATCAGCAGGCCGCGCGCGCCGCTCATGTTGGTGTCTTCCAGCAGCGGATTGTTGATCGCCGCCTCCGCCGCGCGGATCGCCCGGCCCTCGCCCTCGGCCTCGCCGGTGCCCATCATCGCCTTGCCCATCTCGGCCATCACCGTGCGAATATCGGCGAAGTCCAGATTGACCAGGCCCGGCGACATCATCAGGTCGGTCACCCCGCGCACGCCCATGTACAGGACATGGTCGGCCATTTTGAAGGCTTCCTTCCAGCCGGTGCGCTCATTGGCCAGGCGGAACAGATTCTGGTTGGGGATGACGATCAGCGTGTCGACGATCTGTTGCAGGTCGGCGATCCCGGCATCGGCGGCGCGGGTGCGCCGCACCCCCTCGAAATTGAACGGCTTGGTCACCACGCCGACCGTCAGGATGCCGCGTTCGCGCGCCATCCGCGCGATCACCGGCGCCGCCCCGGTGCCGGTGCCGCCACCCATGCCGGCGGTGATGAACACCATGTGCACGCCTTCGAGATGGCGCATCAGCTCGTCGGCGGCCTCCTCGGCGGCGGCGCGGCCGATCTCGGGCTTCGCACCCGCACCCAGCCCCTGGGTCAGATGCGGCCCGAGCTGGATGCGCCGCTGCGCCTTGCTCGCCATGAGCTGCTGCGCGTCGGTGTTGGCAACCACGAACTCCACCCCCTTGAGGTCGAGCGCGATCATGTTGTCCACCGCGTTGGTGCCGCCGCCGCCAACCCCCACCACGGTGATCCGCGGCGAGAAATCCGTGGTCTGGTGCGGCTGGATCGTGAGGTTAAGGGTCATCGGTGATCCTCCGGGGGACAAAAAGCGGTTGCGACGGGAAGGGCGGAAAAAGGGGCGGGCGCGGCCATCTCAGCCCTGCCCACCGAACAGCGAACGCAGCCAGCCGACCACGCCGGCGGGCTGGCTGGAGGTGAAATCGATGTCCGACACCGCCCGACCGTCGCCGGCCGCCCAGGCCAGCAGGCCCGCCGCGGTGGCGAAGGCCGGGCCGGTGGCGATGTCGGGCATGCCGCGCCAGGCGCTGGGCTGGCCCAGCCGCACCTGACGGCCCAGGATCGCCTGCGCCACCTGCGCGACACCGACCAGCTGGCTCGCGCCACCGGTCAGCACCACGCGCCCGCCGGCGGCGTGGCCAAGCCCGACCGCGTCGATCTTGTCGCGCAGCAGCTCGAAGGTTTCCTCGATGCGCGGACGGATGATGCTGACCAGCATCGATCGCGGCACGCTGGCGAACTGGTGCTCGGGCTCGCCGACCAGCGGCACCGACAGCATGGTGTGGTCGTCATCGGGGCTGGCCAGCGCGAACCCGTCCATCACCTTCATCCGCTCGGCCTGGGTGATCTGGGTGGACAGCATGCGCGCGATGTCGTTGGTGACGTGCGCCCCGCCCACCCGCAGCTGCGCGGTGTGCACCACGCTGCCCTCGTGGAACACCGCGAGCGAGGTGGTGCCGCCGCCCATGTCGATGACGATGGTGCCCAGCGCGCGCTCATCCTCGACCAGCGTGGCAAGGCCCGAGGCGACCGGCGCGCTGACCAGCTCGGTCAGCTCCAGGTCGCAGCGCGCGACGGTGGTTTGCAGATTGCGCAGCGCCGCGGTCGCGGCATCGAGCACGTGCAGCCGCATCGCCAGATGGTCGCAATGCAGCCCGCGCGGATCGGTGACGCCGGCGGTGCCATCGACCTCGAAATCCAGCGGCATCGCATGGATCTGCTCGCGCCCGGACGACAGCCCGCGCTGGCGACCCTCGGCCACCAGCCGGCGCACATCCGCCTCGCCCACCGCGCGCCCGCCGATCGGCCATTGCACGTTCAGCAGCCGCGACACCGGCTCACCGCAGGACAGATTGACGCTGACCCCGCGCAGCCGCAGATCGGCCATCTCCTCGGCCTGGCCCACCGCGGCGCGGATCGCCTGCTCGGCCTCGGCGATATCGGTGATCGCCCCGGCCCGCACGCCCATCGCGCGCTGCCAGCCAAACCCCAGCACCCGCAAGGTGCCGTCGGATTCGGCGCGACCGATCAGGCAGACGATCTTGGTGGTGCCGACATCGAGCACGCCGAACGGCCCGCCGCGAAAACCGCGTCGCGCAGGCGGCTGCGACGACGGCGCCACCGCGCCATGGTCGCGGCCGCCTCGGTTGCGGGGGGAAAGCTCGTTCACGCCGAATTGGTCCTCACCTGCATCCGTTTCATGTCGACTTGCGCGACGGCGTCGTCGCGTCCTTGGCCGGCTCGCTACGTTGGCGGATCACCATCTTGTCGGGCAGACGCAGGTCAACCACGGCCAGCGGACGATCCAGAAGACTCTGTGATGCCTGAAGCTCGGCGAGTCGGGCCAGTGCCTCGCGCTCATGCGCCTCGGGCAGCATCACCACCGTCGTGTTGTTGAGTTGCAGGTTCCATCGCCGCTCGCCGATCCGCGCGATCGCGGCGATGTGCGACAGCACGGCGGGGAACTGGCCGAGCAGCTCCAGCATCTCGGCGGCATGGGCCGGCGCGTCGGGGCCCACCACCAGCGGCAGATTGGCGAACGCGCTGACGTCCTGGTCGGTCACCGGATTGCCGTGCCGGTCGATCAGGGTGAATTTGCGCTGGTTCTGCCAGATCGCGAACGGCGCGCGCTCGCTCAGATGCACCACGATGGTGTCGGGCAGCCGCCGCTCCACCGCCGCGTTCTGCACCCAGCTCAGCGTCTGAACCCGCGCGCGCGCATCCGCCACCGAGAAGCCCAGCAGCGAGTCGCCCGGCGACACGCCCAGCGCCGCGCGCAGCAGCCGCGCGGGCGTGTTGGCCTGGCCCTCGACCAGCACATGGCGCACCCGCAGATCGAGCCAGCCGGCCAGCAGATCGCGCGCGCCGCCGAAAAAACCTTCCACCCGCTGGCCGCGCAGCGCGCTGCCGGCGGCCAGCAGCACCGCCAGCACCGCGACCATCGCCGCCACGTTGGGCAGCAGCCGCCGCGCCCGCCGCCAGGCGATGCG
>DAHWBL010000266.1 GCA_027323595.1 Acetobacteraceae bacterium
TGCGTTACCTTGATCCCTGGCGCCGCAGCATGCAGGTCTTTCCCGAATTGCTCAGCCGTTCCGGGGTGGCGGTTTTGCTGCCGGCACCAATCACACCAAACCGTGAAAAGCATCGCCGTTTCAACGGCCCGCCCGGCGCCGACAACGCAATGGTCGCGCACGAAAGCGCCTATCGGCGAGCCGAGGTCTTCAAAATGCCTTACAGCTTCCGCCGACGATGCGGGCACGATAAAATGCCCCCGTTCCTTAAGCCGCCGCCAGCCCTCGATTGCCCAATTCAGGATGCCCGGCAATTCGGGCAGCAGCCGGTTGAGCAGACCGCGATCCTCGTTGCCATAGAAGCTTTGCCGCATGACCAGCATGATAAATCGGCTGGCAAGCGCCCCGCTCGCGTCAGCAAGCCGTGGCAACTCGTTTGAGATAATCAAGAACCTGACCGGCAAGCGTCCGGTCCATGCGGGCAGGTATTTCCGATCCACTGTGATCGCGTCTTCCCCTGTTATACTGAGAAGCCGTTCGGCAATTGCATGCTGGTTCGCCCGCCCGTCGAGCCGCGCGTCGGCAATAATCGCGATCCGTTTGTCGATCAGCGGAGCGAGGCCGAAATTTTGTGTGAGGCTGGAAAGTGTCGGCCCCACCACGTTGTCCCGTCCGACCATCGCGGTCAGGATACGCCCTATCGTGCCTTTGCCGCTGCGGCTCGGCCCGATCATTAGGAACAGCTTTTGTTGGCTGGTATCGTTGGTCAAGCAGTAGCCGAAGATTTCCTGCAAGGTCGCGATGGACTCCGGATCGTCGGGCCAAAGCAAGCCCAGAAATTTCAGCCATTGCATTGGTTCTGGCGCATTCGGGTCGAATTCAAAGTCAACTGTGTTGTGTGTGTAGAACGCCGGGGTGTGCGGCAGCAATTTCAAGGTCGGAAGATGAAGCAGGCCATTTGAGCATGCAAAAATTTCCCCGGCAGGCACGCCATGTTCTTCTTCAAGCCATGAGGGCGCGGAAACTTTGCTATCGAGCTGTGCCCGCGCAGTCAGTGCATCGAGTACGGCGTTGACCAGTGCGGTATTTGGCTTGACCTTTTCTCCCGCTCCATGGCGGACTACGCATTGATCTAGGAATTTGTAAAGCCTCGCCCGCACGTCGTCTTTGCCGGTTTCGAGATACGCGGTGCCGTTCCAGGCATAGAAATTGCCACGGTGATGGCGCAGCGTGGGGTGCGTGCCGGAAAAGTACTCTGCGACCAGAAAAGACAGGGCGACCTCAAATGGCGCCGAAGGATCGATGCTGGTTGCCAATGACGAAACTGCACGACGTTTGGGCACGCTCATCGCGCACCCCCAAAACGTCCGGAAGGACAGCGTGGGATGCTTGTTGACGCGCGGGACGCACCCGGCCGGTAGGATGCCCACCCCCGATCACTCGCGCCCATCGTCAGCCATCCAGGCGCCAGGCAGCGCCCCGGCCCGCTTCATGGTCGCGGTGGTCGCGCATAAGCTCGTCAGCAAAAGAGGAAAGAGCAGCGAGGCCGCCGCGTCGCCGATCCCGCCGCCATTTGATCAGCAACTCGATCGCCCGCGCGCCCCGGCTTTCACGCCAGGAATGCCACGCTCGGCGACATGCCGGCTGGCAGAACACCTGATCATGGCGGATTGCCAGGAACGAGTTACCGCATTCGCGGCAGCGGCGGCGCAAGGGCAGTCCACCGGGTGACGGCGCGACACACGCAACCTCAATCCCGTCAGCATCGGCGGTCATGGGGAACCCCGGGGTGATCCCACGTGCGGGATTAGGTCACCGCCACCGCCCCAATTTTCGGTATATTGCCGCTCGCGCTCCAATTCTTCAGCATAGAGCCGGCGTAGCTTCTCGCGCCGGGACAGCTTTCGGGTGGAAGCGACTGGCGCGAGCGCATCGTGTTTGGTATCAGATTGCTGTTCACAGCTTCCGATACCGGCCCTTTGCGCGCCCACCAGCGCGCCGGGGCCGCCCTTTTTTACCATCGCTCGTCACTACGCCGCACGGTCAGCGACAATGCGGTGCCGGGCGAGATAGGCCCTCAAATCATCGTCGAGAACAAGCGTGCGATTTCCCACCTTGGCGACCGGGATTTCGCCACGTGCGATCAAGATATATAACCCGCTGCGGGAAACGCCGATCCGTGTGGCGGCATCGGGAACCGAGTAAGCGAGTGGGGCAGCATCAGACATCCTTGGCTCCATTTGGTTTGGATGAAGCCAGTTTGCGGGAAGCACGGACGAAAATCCCTGGACCGCTAGACCATGCCCGATTTGTCCGGCCTGCTACAGACGCGCTTGCCCATTCGCCGCAATGCCCTTGCAATGGTTTCGCGTTCCGCGTGAGCAAGATCATCGTCAGCCGTTGGACCGCGCGAACGCATGCGCACCAATGCGAATTGGACGAAGCGGACTGGCGGGCCATCGGCCGAAATGCCGGCCGCCGGATCGACATCTCTCAGGTAAAGCGCGTACAGTCGGGCCGCGTCGCAATGCCACGGCACGGTCTGCGGCTTCCCCAACTTCCAGCGCAATTCTGGCAGTGCCACAAACAGCCGGTGCAGATCGTCAAGCTCGCGCTCCGTCTGGGTCCGCGCCGCCACGACTATGCGATCTTGAAATTCAGCGGGTGGATTATCCAGCTCCGAGAGCCAGCGTTCGTAATCGGCGATGATGCCGGGCAGTACCCGATGCAACTCGGCGATGGCGTCGCGGGCGCGGTCGAACGCGCCTCGCTTCCGCTTGGGGGCCGCCGGCCACCGGAAGGTGATCCCGGCCGCAAACCGCTGCGCCGCATCAGGATCGGCCCACGGTTCTGGCGCACCCGCCTGACGCAACATCACAGCCCAATCATCGGGGGGGATCGAAATATCCTCGGGCTCGGATGACTTACTCATTGCGGTTCCGCTGGTGCCGGAAAATTGGCTTCGGCCCGGGAGCCTTGCGCATGATCTGCCGTGTCGGACGTTCTGATTGAGGCTCCAAGGGGTGGGGGGTGCCCGTGCCGACCGGTAGAAAGCGGCCCGACTCCACGCATATCCAACCACGTCTTTGTGAGAAATTTGTGAGAAGCGAACCGGCGCATGCCGTTAACGTCTTGATTTTCTTGGCGTCCCGTAGGGGATTCGAACCCCTGTTACCGCCGTGAGAGGGCGGTGTCCTGGGCCTCTAGACGAACGGGACAGCGCAGGCAGGGGGGTCTGTTAGATCAGCCGTCGGAAACAGGCAAGCCCTGGGTCGTGGGCTGGTCGAAGCGGTCCAGGCCGGCGGTTTCGGATTCGGTGCCCACCGGGTCCCAGTTGATCAGCGCGACCACCACGAGACCACCCAGCGGGATCAGTGATAATATCTGAAGCGTGGTGCCCAGGCCCACCGCGGCCAGGATCAGCGGGAAGATGTAGAAGCCCAGCACCGCGCCCACCCGGCCGATGCCGTAGGAGAAGCCGGTGCCCTGGCCGCGCAGCTCGGTGGGGTAGGACAGTGCGGACATGCTGACGCCGGTCTGGCCGGGGCCGAAGGTGTGGAAGAACAGGAAAATGCCGATCAGCAGCGCGCCGGTGATCGGCGAGAACACCGTGGCGCCATAGCCCAGCACCAGCAGGATCACCATTTCGACGGCGTAACCGATGATGGTCTCCCAGCGCAGGCCGATGCGCCCGGCCATGGCCGAGGAGGCGAAGCCGCCCAGCAGACCGAAAATCTGGATCACGCCGATGCCCAGCAGCGCGGTGATGTAGTTCTGGCCGAACAGGCCGGAGGCGACGGTGGGCAGGTAGAACAGCACCGAGAAATACACCAGCGACTGCACGAAATTGATCGAGCCGCAGGAAATCGTGCGGCGCAGGAAGGGCTTGCGGAACAGATCGCCAAAGGCGAACGACCGGCGCCGCGCGACCGCACCTGGTGCGACCACCACATCGATGTCCAGCGTGCGGCGCAGCACGTCGGCAGCACCTTGCAGGTTGCCCTGGCAGGCGAGCCACACGGCACTTTCCTCCATGTGGTAGTAGCGCAGGATGATCACCGCGAGCGAGGGGATCGCGCCGAGCCCGATGATCCAGCGCCAGAGATCGTCGCCGACGCCGAGCTTCAGCAGTCCGACGGCGAGGAAATAGGCGCCGATCTGAAGGTAATAGATCCAGATGATGTATCGGTTGGCCACCGTTCGGCGGCGTTCGCCCGAGGTGTATTCGGCGATGAAGGTCATCGCGGCCGGCACGTCGAGCCCGATGCCGATGCCCATCAGAAAACGCACCGCCATCAGCACGCCGATGGTGGGCGCGAAGGCGCCGACGATGGCGGCGACGAAAAAGCACAGCATATCGAGCACGAACAGCTTCAGCCGACCGATCTTGTCGACGAAATAGCCGCCGGCGATGGATGATATGACCGCCGCGATGCCCACGATGGCGGTGAGATTGCCTGTCTGCACCGGGGAGAGATGAAAGGCGGCGCGCAGCGAGGGGACCGCGACGGCGAAACCGCCGATGTCGTAGCTTTCCACCGCGAAGCTCATCATGGTGGCGACCAGCAGCCAGTGCGTGCTTTTCGTGCCGCGACCGGATCGGTTGACGATCTCAAAGACATCGTGGATCGAGCTGATCACGATCGGCTGGGCGGTGCGGGTGTCGTCCATTGCTGTCCCCCGTTATCGTCGCGGCGTTGGCCGCCGCCTGGTTTGGTATAATTCAGAAATCTCCGCGCTGGAGCTTGATCCCCTTGATCACTTCCTTGACGGTGCCGCACAGCGGCAGGCTGATGCGGGCGCGATCGGCCTCGTTGAGGACGATCATCATGTCCTTTTCCGCCCATGGCATGACCAGCTCGGCCACGCGCGTTTCCAGCGCCCAGTTCTGGCCGGAGCTGCGCAGCAGCATGGTGCGCATCGCCTCGCGATCCACGCCCAGCCGCTCGCCGAGCAGCAGCCCCTCATGGTTGGCGCTGATGCAGGACCACAGGATGAGATTATTGACCATCTTGCCCACCTGCCCGGCCCCGGACTCGCCAAGATAGCTGATATCCTCGGCAAAGGTGGAAAACGCCGCGCGGCAGCGCTCGAACGAGGCGGGCGGGCCGCCGCCGATCACCATCAGCTTGCCCGCCTCGGCGGCGCGCTCACCCCGGCAGATCGGCATGTCGAGGGCGGCGATGCCAAGGGCGTGCAGACGTGCGGCGATGGCGCGCATGGCGGTGGGCGCGATGGTCGCGCCGATCGCGACGATGAGGCCGTCGCGGCCGGCGGCGGCGATGCCGTCGGGGCCGAACAGAACCTGTTCCACCTGCTGTTCGAGCGCGGTCAGCACGATCACCAGATCGACCGCGCGCGCCAGCTCGCGCGGGGTGGCAACGATGGTGGCGCCAAAGCCGCCCA
The DNA here is from genome assembly GCA_027323595.1 of Acetobacteraceae bacterium. Classification (GTDB taxonomy): domain Bacteria; phylum Pseudomonadota; class Alphaproteobacteria; order Acetobacterales; family Acetobacteraceae; genus CAIVDX01. Next base: position 5,386 of record DAHWBL010000266.1, read on the forward strand.
CCGTGCGGGCGGCGGCCTGGTCGATGTCGCAGGCGGTGACGGCGAAGCCGTCGGCCAGCAGGTGGCGCGCGATCGGCCGCCCCATCATGCCAAGCCCGATCACCCCGACCGAGCGAATTGTCTGATCGTCCATGGCTGGTCCGCCCCCCGGCGCGTTCGCGACCGTGCTTGCGCCGGCCTTGGGAGCAGAGGTTACACGCTTCCGCCCTGCCCTCAAGGGCGGGGCGCGCCCGGTCAGGTCATCGCACCGACGCCAAGGGCGGCGCATTTGCGCATCACCGAGGGCAGCGCCTCGGCGGCCAGCGCGTCGGCGGGGCGGAGGAAGCCGTCGGCGTCGATCCGCTCCACGCGGGCTGCGAGCACCAGCAGGGTGAGGGAAAAATGGGTGAAGACGTGGCGCACCTGCCCGACCGGACGCCAGGTGGCAGGCATCGGCGCGGCGGCGGCGATGGCGGCATCGTCGGGCGGTGCGGCGGTCCAGCCGGTGCCGGGCAGCTCGGTCATGCCGCCGAGCAGGCCGGTGGGCGGGCGGCGGCGCAGCAGCACCTGGCCGGTGGCGTCGGTCAGCCAGAAATGCACCCCGTGGCGGTGCGGGCGGTCCGGCTTTTTTGTTTTGAGCGGCAGGGTCGTCTGCACATTGGCACGGCGCGCGGCGCAGCCTTCCCGCAGCGGGCACAGGGCGCAGGCCGGGCTGGTGGGGGTGCAGATGGTGGCTCCCAGGTCGAACAGCGCCTGGGCGAAATCGGCGGCGCGGGCGCGCGCGGCGGGGTCCGCGCCCAGAGCCTCGGCGGCGGCGCGGATGGCGGGTTTGGCGGCGGGCAGCGGCAGCGCGATGGCGCGCAGCCGCGCCATCACGCGCTCGACATTGCCGTCGATGGGCACCACCGGCACGCCGAAGGCGATCGCGGCGATGGCCGCGGCGGTGTAGGGGCCGATCCCCGGCAGGGTTTGCAGCCCGGCGATGGTCTGGGGGAAGCCGCCGAGGCCGACCACCTGGCGGGCGCAGGCGATCAGGTTGCGGGCGCGGGCGTAATAGCCAAGCCCGGCCCAGGCCGAGAGCACGTCGTTTTCGGCCGCGTCGGCGAGCGCGCGCAGATCGGGGAAGCGTTGCAGCCAGCGTTCGTAGTAGGATCGGGCGACGGCCACCGAGGTCTGCTGCAACATGATCTCGCTGAGCCAGACGCGATAGGGATCAATCGACTCGCCGGGGCGGGCGCGCCAGGGCAGAATGCGGCGATGGCGGTCGTACCAGCGCAGCAGCGCGGCCGCCTCGCTCCGGGGAATCGGGGAACTGGACACGAGAGGATGTATGGCCAGCCGCAAAGCCACCGACAAGACCGCCATCCCGGCTGCGAGCGCCCCGGCTGCGACCACTCCGGCTGCGAGCGCTCCGGCTGCGACCATCCCGGCGGCACCGCTGCCGCGCCGGGTGTGGGCGCCGACTTCGGTGGCCGCGCTGCTGCCGGCGATCATGCGCCCCGCGCTGAAGGGGCGCGCGCCGGGGGTGGCGCAATTGCTGCCCGAATGGCCGGCCATCGTCGGCCCGCGGATCGCCGCCATCACCACGCCGCGACGGCTGTCGGGCGGCACCCTCACGCTGGCCTGCGCGGGGCCGGTGGCGATGGAGTTGCAGCATGCCGCGGGGTCGGTGATGCAGCGCGTCAACAGCCACGCCGGCCGCATCCTGGTGGAGCGGCTGCGCTTCGTGCAG
>DAHWBL010000280.1 GCA_027323595.1 Acetobacteraceae bacterium
CGCATCCGCCACCGAAAGACCCGCGGCGTGCAGCACCGTGGGCGTCCAACTCGCCAACAGGAACACGTTGAGCAGCAGCAGAAAGAACATCCCCCACAGCAGCAGCGTGCCCGCGCCACGCCCGTCGCGGAACAGATACCCCACCGTCAGCCCCGGCTGGGCGCGGTCGGCGATGACAAAGCGCGTGCCCGGCGCGAACCGCGCGCTGGCATCGATCCGGCCCAGCAACCCGGCGATGCGCGCGTCGGCGGCACCGCCAGCGGCCAGATGGCGCACCGATTCCGGCAACAGCGCCACCATCGCCACCAGCAGCAGCAGCGGCACCACCCCGCCGATGACGAACATCCCCCGCCAGCCCAGCGTGCCGGCGAACCGCGCCACCAGCATGCCCCCGGCGAACGCGCCCAGCGAAAACCCGGTGAACATCCAGCTGGTCAGCGTCGCGCGCAGCCGCTGCGGCGCATATTCGGCGGTCAGCGCCAGCGCGTTGGGCATGCACGCCCCCAGCCCGATGCCGGTGACGAAGCGCAGCGCCATCAACTGGTTCAGCGTGCCCGCCCAGGCGGTGGCCAGGCTGGCCAGCGCGAAGATCGCCACCGACACCAGCATCACCCGCCGCCGCCCCACCCGGTCGGCGATCGGCGCCAGGAACAGGCACCCGACCAGCGTGCCGAACAGCGCCGCCGAGAACACCCCGGCCATCGAGGCCGGCGCCACATGCCAATCCTGGATCACCGCCGGCGCGATGAAGCCCACCACCTGAGAATCGAACCCGTCCAGCATCACCGCCAGCCCGCAGATCACCGCCACCATCGCCTGCATCCGGCTGACCTTGCGGGCATCGAGCCAGGCGGTCACATCGACCACCGCGGATGCTTCCTCGGATGCGCGCGCCATGGTTGCCCCCCAAAAACCGGCCACCTTCGGCGGCGCTGTTGCCGACACGCTGGCACCCGCGCCGGCCGATGGTCAAGAACGCGCGGACCGGCTGCACAAGCCAGCGAGAATGCCTATAATGAGGGGATGGTCACTTTGCTCACCATCCTCGTCGTCGCCGGCATGCTCGCCACCCTGGGGGTCATGCTCGCCGGCATGATCGGGCTGTCCGCCGCGCGCGCCGATCCCATGCGCTCCAACCGGCTGATGCGCTACCGGGTGATCCTGCAAGGCGTCACCCTGCTGCTGTTCGTGCTGCTGATGGCCGCCCGCCACGGCTGACCCGCCGCCCCATGCTGGTGTGACTCCCGCGCGGGTTTGACTCCCATCGGGCCGGTTCATAAGGTCCGCCGCGCCTGAACCGGCTTTTTGTCGATCCTGCCTCGGAGCGCGCCGTGCCCATGAAAATCCTCGTCCCGGTCAAGCGGGTGGTCGATTACAACGTCAAGATCCGGGTCCGCTCCGACCATTCCGGGGTGGAGACCAACGGCGTCAAGATGTCGATGAACCCGTTCGACGAAATCGCCGTCGAGGCCGCCATCCGCCTCAAGGAAGCCGGTGCCGCCGGCGAGATCATCGCGGTCTCCGCCGGCCCGGCCGCGGCTTCGGAAACCATCCGCACCGCACTCGCCATGGGGGCCGATCGCGGCATCCTGGTGCAGTCCGACGCCGAGCTCCAGCCGCTCGGGGTGGCCAAGCTGCTCGCCGCCCTGGTGCGCCAGGAAAGTCCCGACCTCGTCATCATGGGCAAGCAGGCGATCGATGACGACATGAACGCCACCGGACAGATGCTCGCCGCCCTGCTCGGCTGGCCGCAGGCCACCTTCGCCTCGGCCATCGCGGTCGCCGGGCCCGGCATCGAGGTCACCCGCGAGATCGATGGCGGGCTCGAAACCCTCTCCCTGCCCCTGCCGGCGGTGATCACCACCGACCTGCGGCTGAACGAGCCGCGCTACGCCTCGCTGCCCAACATCATGAAAGCGCGCAAAAAGACCATCGACCAGCTCACCCCCGAGGCGCTCGGCGTGGATGTCACGCCGCGGCTGCGCACGCTGCGGGTGGAGGAGCCCCCGCGCCGACAGGCCGGGCGCATCGTCGGCTCGGTGGATGAACTGGTCGCGGCACTGCGCGACGAAGCGAAGGTGATCTGATCATGGCGGTTCTGGTTCTGCTGGTGCACGAGGCCGGGCGCATCAAGACGCCCTCACGCGCGGCCGTCGCCGCCGCCGCCAGCCTCGGCGACATCCACGCGCTGGTCGCCGGTGCGGACACCGAGGCCGCGGCCCAGGCCGCCGCCAGGCTGCCGGGCGTGGCGCGGGTGCTGCGCGCCGAGGCCCCCGCGCTCGCCCATCCGCTGGCCGAGCCGCTCGCCGCCCTGCTGGTGTCGCTCGCACCGGGCTACAGCCACATCCTCGCCGGGGCGGACGCGATCGGCAAAAACGTCATCCCGCGCGCCGCCGCCCTGCTCGACAGCCAGCCCATCTCGGATGTGTGCGCGGTGATCGACGCCGATCATTTCGTCCGCCCGATCTATGCCGGCAACGCGCTCGCCCATGTGCACTCCGCCGACGCCATCAAGTTCATCACCATCCGCGCCGCGAGCTTCGACGCGGTGGCCGAGACCGGCGGCAGCGCCGACATCCACCCCGTGACGCTGCCCGAGCTTGCGACCCCCGCGCATTTCCTGCGCGCCGAGCTGTCCAACAGCGCGCGCCCCGAACTGCCAGCCGCGCGCGTCGTGGTGTCGGGCGGGCGCGGCATCGGCAGTGCGGCGAATTTCGCCCTGCTGGACCCGGTGGCGGATCTGCTGGGGGCGGCGGTCGGCGCCTCGCGCGCGGCGGTGGATGCGGGCTATATCGGCAATGACAGCCAGGTCGGCCAGACCGGCAAGATCGTCGCCCCCGAGCTTTACATCGCCGTCGGCATCTCCGGCGCCATCCAGCATCTGGCCGGCATGAAGGACAGCAAGGTGATCGTGGCCATCAACAAGGATGCCGAGGCGCCGATCTTCCAGGTCGCCGATTTCGGGCTGGTGGCGGACCTGTTCACCACCCTGCCGGCGCTGGCCGGCGAACTCGCGCGCAGCAAGGCGGAGCAGGCATGATGGCAGGCATCACCACCATCGGCGTGGTCGGCGCCGGCCAGATGGGCAACGGCATCGCCCATGTCGGCGCGCTCGCCGGCCTGAACGTGGTGATGCTCGACGTCAAACAGGACGCGCTCGACCGGGCGGTTGCCACCATCACCCGCAACATCGACCGCCAGGTCAGCAAGGGCGTGGTGGACCAGGCCGCCCGCGACGCCGCGCTGGCGCGCATCACCACCGCGACCGACTACGCCGCCTTCGCCCCCTGCGACATCGTCATCGAAGCCGCCACCGAGCGCGAGGACATCAAGAAAGCCATCTTCAAATCGGTGATCCCCCACATCCGCCCCGACTGCATCCTCGCGTCGAACACCTCCTCCATCTCGATCACCCGGCTGGCCACCTCCACCGACCGGCCGCAGCGTTTCATCGGCATGCATTTCATGAATCCGGTGCCGGTGATGAAACTGGTGGAAATCATCCGCGGCATCGCCACCGACGACACCACCTTCGCCGCGGTGCAGGCCCTGGCCCACACGCTGGGCAAAACCACCTCCACCTCACAGGATTTCCCCGCCTTCATCGTCAACCGCGTGCTGGTGCCGATGATCAACGAGGCGGTCTACGCGCTGCACGAAGGCGTGGGCGACATCACCTCCATCGACACCGCGCTCAAACTGGGCGCCAACCACCCGATGGGCCCGCTCGAACTCGCCGACTTCATCGGCCTGGACACGTGCCTGGCCATCATGCAGGTGCTCTATGACGGCCTGTCCGACAGCAAATACCGCCCCTGCCCGCTGCTGATCAAATACGTCGAAGCCGGCTGGTTCGGCCGCAAATCCGGCCGCGGGTTCTACGACTACTCGGTCACCCCGCCCCGCCCCAGCCGGTAAATTTTCGTACCACCGTAGGGCGGGAGCATCCCGCCTCTCACGCCCCAACGGCCGGCATGCCCCGTGACGCGTAGGGTGCAATGCCCCTGGCATTGCACCTTCTCCGATCACCCCGGTAGACCCGCATCAACGATGCGGGTCCCCCCATGAAAATTCAAACGAATTTCCATCCCAAGCGAGCGCTGCAAGTCCCCCAAATCCGTTCCGCGCAAACAATTCCCCGCATCGTCGATACGGGCTACGATTTACTGAAATCTTGCTATCCGAGTGGAACGATTTCATAAATCACGTGTCTTCAACCTGCGAATAAAACGTGGTAGCCCGCATCATCGATGCGGGTCGACCCATGAAAATTCAAACGAATTTCTATCCCAGGTGGGCGCGCCACGTCGCCCAAATCCGTTCCGCGCCAATCGGACACCGCCCGCTCAGGCGCCAGGTTTCCTGAGCCGCTCCACGACTCACCCCTGCCGCAACAAAAATCCGCAGTCTGGGGGTGAAACCTTCTCCATTGCTTCACGTGACTCAAATTGTAACAGCGCCCGCGTGCGACCTACCCGAAAACCGCCGCGTCGCGATTATCCTGCATCAGCTTGGACAACCCGGTGATGCTCACCAGCCCCAGCCCGCGCGGCACCCCGGTATCGGGGTCGGGCGCGATGTCGCCATAGGCCGCCGAGGACACCTTGTCCCATTTGCCCGACGGCTTCTTGATCTCGATGCTCGCCACCGTGACCTTCAGCACCATGCGCACGATCGCCTCTTTCGGG
>DAHWBL010000283.1 GCA_027323595.1 Acetobacteraceae bacterium
GCCGCAAAACTAGGCGAAAGACCAAGTCCGAATCACCGCGACCTTCAATCACCCCACCCGAACCGCCCACGGATCAACAATCCCGATCCCGCACCCAACGAAATCCGCCACATTGCGGGTCGCGAGCACCGCGCCGCGTGACCGCGCGATCGCCGCGATCTGCGCATCCGCCTGCGAAATCGGCCGACCCGCCCGCCGGCGTTCAGCCGCGATCCCGGCGAAGGCAATGGCCGCATGGCTGTCGAACGGCAGGATGCGCCCGCTGAAATCCTCCGCCAACATCGCCTCGATCGCGGCGGCCAGCTCCGACCGCCGCCGGCCGGCCGGCATCAGCGCAACCCCATAACGCAGCTCAGCCTCGGTGACCGCCGACAGGAACACACTGGCAGCCGGCTGCCCGGCCAGCCAGCGCTCGACCGCCGCCTCCGGAGCCAGACGCATCAGCTCGGACAAGACGTTCGTATCAAGCAGGATCATTCGTCGAACGACGGCGCCGGGCGCATCGGATCGCGCGGCACCAACGGCAGTTCCACCCCGCCAAGCGGCGCGAAACGGGCCCGCAGGGCGGCCGCCAGATTGCCCGGACGCGCCGGCGCGCGGGCGAGTGCGACGCGCAGAATGTCGCGCGCCTCATCCTCCATCGAACGGCCATGCATCGCCGCCTGAATTCGCAGCCGCGCCTTCAGCGGATCGTCCAGATTTCGAATCGTGATGCTCGCCATCCCACCCTCTGCAATCAATGCTGACAATCTAATCATTGATTGCAAATTTTTCCACCCACACCATCCCCCCACCCTCCCCGGCACGCATATTGCTTCCAAACCATACAGACAGTTCTGTCTAATCGCCCGCCAGCACCCAGGGCATGGGGCTTGCTAGCCGGTTGGGCGACCGATGGTGAAAAGGAAGGCGCGCCATGAGCCCCAACCCGTTCGACCCCGCCGCCCGCCTCACCGGCTGCTCCTGCGGCGCCCACGCCAGCCAGGCCGCGCACGACGCCGGCCACGACGCCCGCCTGCGCCGCGCCGTCGAAACCACCCTGCTGCGCGCCATCTTCCCCAATGACACCAACCGCCGCGCCTTCCTGCGCGCCGTCGGCACCACCACCGCAACCGCCGCCATCGCCACCATCTTCCCCATCGCCGCCGCCACCGAGGCGCTGGCCGACGCCGGCCCGCCAGAAAAAAAATCCCTCAAGGTCGGCTTCATCCCGATCAACTGCGCCACCCCCATCATCATGGCCGCCCCGATGGGCTTTTATGCGAAGCAGGGCCTCGAGGTGGAAGTGGTCAAGACCGCCGGCTGGGCGGTGGTGCGCGACAAGACCCTGAACGGCGAATATGACGCCGCCCACATGCTCAGCCCGATGCCCATCGCCATCTCGCTGGGCCTGGGCGCGCCCGCGCAGCCCTACCGCGTCGCCGCCATCGAAAACATCAACGGCCAGGCCATTACCATGGCGCTCAAGCACCGCGACCGGCGCGACCCGCGGCAATGGAAGGGCATGACATTCGGCATCCCCTTCGACTATTCCATCCATAATTATCTGCTGCGCTACTACCTCGCCGAACACGGCATCGATCCGGACAGCGACGTCCAGCTCCGGCTGATCGCGCCGGCCGACATGGTCGCCAATCTGCGCGCCGGCAACATCGACGGCTTCCTCGGCCCCGAGCCGTTCAACCAGCGCGCGGTATATGACGGCGTGGGCTTCCTGCACGTTCTGTCCAAGGAATTATGGGACGGCCATCCATGCTGCGCGTTCGCCGCCTCGCAGAAATTCATCACCGACGCGCCCAACAGCTTCGCCGCCCTCATGCGCGCCATCATCGACGCCACCGCCTACGCACACGACCCCGCCCACCGCTCCGAGATCGCCGCGGCGATCGCGCCGGCGAACTACCTGAACCAGCCGCAGATCGTCATCGAACAGGTGCTCACCGGCACCTTCGCTGACGGGCTGGGCAACATCCGCAAAATGCCGGACCGGATCGATTTCGATCCGTTCCCCTGGCAGTCCTTCGCCGTGTGGATGCTCACGCAGATGAAACGCTGGGGCCAGTTGAAGGGCGATGTGGATTACGCCGCCGTCGCCCGCGAGGTGTTTCTGGCCACCGACGCGCGCAAACTGATGCAGCAGGCCGGGCTTTCCGCGCCCGCCACCGACACCAAAAGCTTCGCCGTGATGGGCCGGAATTTCGACCCCTCGGCACCCGAGCAATATCTCTCCGGCTTCGCGATCCGCCGCACATGACCCTCTCGCTCGCCGCGCGCGGCGCGATCCTGTCGCTGCTGATCCTCGCTTTGTTCCTCGCCGCCTGGCAGATCGCGGTGAGCGGCGGCGGCAGCGCGCCGGCGATGGACCCCGAATATGCGAAACTGATGGGCCAAAGCGCTGTTACCGGACATTCGGCCATGCCCGGCCCCGCCGACATCGCCCGCGGCCTGTGGCAGGCACTGCGCGACCCGTTCTATGACCACGGCACCAACGACAAGGGCATCGGCATCCAGCTCGCCTGGTCGGTCGCGCGCGTCGCCGCGGGCTGGCTGCTGGCGGTGATCGTGGCGGTGCCGCTCGGCTTCGTGATCGGCATGTCGCCGCTGCTCGGCCGCGCGTTCGATCCGTTCATCCAGTTGCTCAAGCCCATCTCCCCGCTCGCCTGGATGCCGCTCGCCCTGTTCACCATCCGCGATTCCGGCATCTCCGCGATATTTGTCATTTTCATCTGTTCGCTCTGGCCGATGCTGATCAACACCGCCTTCGGCGTGTCCTCGGTGCGCACCGAATGGCTGAACGTGGCGCGCACGCTGGAGGTTCGCCCGATCCGCCGCGCGCTCACCATCATCCTGCCGGCCGCAGCACCCACCATCCTCACCGGCATGCGCATCTCGGTGGGCATCGCCTGGCTCGTCATCGTCGCCGCCGAGATGCTGGTGGGCGGCACCGGCATCGGCTATTTCGTCTGGAACGAATGGAACAATCTCTCGATCACCAACGTGATCGTGGCCATCCTGATCATCGGCCTGGTCGGCATGGCGCTCGACCAGGCGCTGGCGCGCGCGCAGGCCGCCGTGACGTTCCCGCAATGAACAGCTTCATCTCCATCGAGGCCATCGCCCGACGCTTCGGCGCCCAGCCGGTGTTCGAGAATCTGTGGCTCGGCGTCCCGCGCGGCAGCTTCACCTGCATGATCGGTCATTCCGGCTGCGGCAAGACCACCGTGCTCAACATCCTCGCCGGCCTCGACGCGCCCGACGACGGCGTGGTGATCGTCGATGGCCGCGCCATCGAGGGCCCCAGCCTGGACCGCGCCGTGGTGTTTCAAAGCCACGCGCTGCTGCCCTGGCGCTCGGTGCTCGGCAATGTCGCCTTCGCCGTCGCATCGCGCTGGCCCGACGCGCCGCGCGCGGTGGTGCAGGCGCGCGCGCGCGCCGCCATCGCCCGCGTCGGGCTCGCCGGCAACGAGATGAAGCTGCCCGCCGAACTCTCCGGCGGCATGAAGCAGCGCGTCGGCATCGCCCGCGCGCTGTCGATCGATCCCAAAATCCTGTTGATGGACGAGCCGTTTTCCGCGCTCGACGCGCTCAGCCGCGGCACCCTGCAGGACGAGGTCCGCCGCATCTGCACCGACACCGACCAGACCGTGTTCATGATCACCCACGACGTGGACGAGGCGATCTATCTCGCCGACCGCATCGTGCTGATGACCAACGGGCCGGGCGCGCGCATCGGCGAGATCGTCGTCAACACCCTCGCCCGCGACCGCACCCGCGCCGACCTGCACCGCCAGCCCGGATTCTACGAGCTGCGCAACCATCTGATCGATTTTCTGGTGACCCGCAGCGCCGCGTTGCGCGACACCATGCCCCCCGGTCACGACAACCGGCACCCGCCGGAAATCCGCCTCACCCCACCCCGCAGCACACAGGAGACACCATGCGCCGTGAACAGTTGACCGAGAAGATTCTCGACATCAAGCGCGAAAAGGAATGGAGCTGGAAACACATCCAGGAGGAGATCGGCGGCCTGTCACCGATCCTGATCACCGCCGCCCTGATGGGGCAGATGAAGCTGCCCAAGCCACAGGCCGCGCGCGCCGCCGAACTGTTCGGGCTGAGCAAATCCGAACAGGCGATGCTGAACGAGGTGCCCTATCGCGGCTCGATCCCCGCCCTGCCGCCCACCGATCCGCTGATCTACCGGTTCTACGAACTCGTGATGGTCTATGGCACCACCTGGAAAGAATTGATCCAGGAGGAATTCGGCGACGGCATCATGTCGGCGATCGATTTCGACATGGTGATGGAACGCCAGCCCGACGCCAAGGGCGACCGCGTGAAGCTCGCCATGTCCGGCAAGTTCCTGCCCTACCGCTATTACGGCGCGCAACAGGGCACGCCGGAGCTTGGCTATAAGGAAGAATAACCCGAGCGGTGGTGGCCGGGCCCGACCCGGCCACCCACGCCGCGACGCGACGCCCGGCGCGCGCTACCGCGACGGCAGCACCACCGCCGAACACGCGCCAAACCCGATCGTGGCAAACCCCTCGCGCCGCGCGTGTGCGGCGAAGCTGATCTCGTCACCATCCTCGATAAAGCTGCGCGTCTCGCCGCCGGGCAGCGTGATCTGCGTCTTGCCGCCCGCCGACAGCTCCAGCAGGCTGCCATAGCCGCCCGGATCGGGCGCGGAGATGGTGCCGCTGCCCAGCAGATCGCCGGGCCGCAGATTGCATCCGCCGGCGGTGTGGTGCGCCAGCATCTGCGCGAAGCTCCAGTATAAATACCGCGCGTTGCCAACGCTCAGGCGCTGCGCCGGCAGCCCCGCCGCGCGCATCGCCGCACTGCGCATGCTCACCGAGAGCTCCACGTCGAGCCCGCCGGCGGCGCGGTCCGCGGCATCGTCCAGATAGGGCAGCGGCGCGGGATCACCCTCCGCCCGCGTCATCGCCGGCGCGCGAAACGGCGCCAGCGCCTCGGGCGTCACCACCCAGCAGGACAGGGTGGAGGCGAAATTCTTCGCCAGGAACGGCCCCAGCGGCTGATATTCCCAGGCCTGGATGTCGCGCGCCGACCAGTCGTTCAGCAGACAGAATCCGGCAATGTGCCCCCCCGCCTCGCTGATCGGCACCGGGCTGCCCAGCTCGTTGCCGGTGCCCACCCAGACGCCCAGCTCCAGCTCGTAATCCAGCCGCCGCGACGGCCCGAACGCCGGCGGACTGCCTGGCTGGCTGTTGCGCTGCCCGTTCGGCCGGCGCACCGCAACGCCGGAGGGCAGCAGCGACGAGGCCCGGCCATGATAGCCGATCGGCACCCATTTATAGTTCGGCAGCAACGGGTTATCGGGCCGAAACAGCGCGCCCGCATTGGTCGCGTGGTGAATGCCGGCGTAAAAATCCGTGTAGTCGCCCACCGCCGCCGGAAGCTGCATCGCGCATTCCGCCGCCCGGTGCAGCAACTCCGGCCGCGCCGGCGCGCTGGCATCGAGCAACGCGCCCAATTGCCTGCGCAGCGCCTGGCGCGGGCCGGCACCCAGGCCGAAGAACCGGTTCAAGGTGGGCTCGCCCACCGCCTCGGCCGCGTCGCGCGCGGCGCCGCTGAACAGCCCGGCAGCACAGGCCGCGCCCACATCGAAAATATGATCACCGATCGCCACCCCGCCGCGCGGCGCGCCATCAGCCGGGCAGAACACCCCGAACGGCAGATTCTGGATCGGAAATTCCGCGTGCCCGTCCGCGCCCGCCACCCAGGACCGTCGCGCCGGGTCGTGTGTCTCGTCGATCATACCGTCCGTCCTTTGTCCGCATCAGGAAAAATCGCCCGCAGCTTCGCCACCAGCGCGGCATGGCGCGACGCATCGGCCACCCCCACGCCCTGGCCCACACCCAGATAGCGCTCGGCGATGTCGGAGCGCCCAAGCAATTCCGCGCCGCTGCCCGAGACCACGATGCGGCCGTTCTCCACCACCGCGCCATGATCGGCGATGGCCAGGCTCTGCCGCGCGTTCTGCTCCGACAGCACGATCGCCAGCCCCTGCTGCTTCAGCGCCGCGACCAGCCGGAAAATCTCCGCCACCAGGATCGGCGACAGCCCCAGCGAGGGCTCATCCAGCAGCAGCACCCGCGGCCGCGCCATCAGCCCGCGCGCGATCGCCAGCATCTGCTGCTGCCCGCCGGACAGATTGCCCGCCGGCTCGTCCATCCGCCCCAGCAGAATCGGAAAACGCTCGCACACCTCGGCGATCCGCGACGACAGCTCGCCCGACGACATGCCCGGCAGCACCACATAGGCCCCCAGCCGCAGATTTTCGGCCACGCTCAGCCCGGCGAACACCTGTCGCCCCTCGGGCACATGCGCGATGCCCTTCTGCACCCGCGCGCGCGGCGACAACCGCCGCACCGGCTCGCCATCGAGCAGAATTTCGCCGGTGCGCACCGCGATGATGCCCGAGATCGCGCCAACCAGGGTGGATTTGCCCGCCCCGTTGGCGCCGATCAACGCCAGGATCTCGCCCTTGCCGACCGACAGGTCGATGTCATGGATCACATCCGAATTGCCATAACCGGTGCTCAGCCCACGAATTTCGAGCATCAGACCTCGTCTCCGACATAGGCGGCGATCACCCGTGGATCGGCCTGGATCTGCGCCGGGCTGCCCACCGTCACCACGCTGCCGGCATCGAGCACCACCACCTCGTCGGCAACCCCCATCACCAGCGCCATGTTGTGCTCCACCACCATCACCGTGGTACCCGAATCGCGGATCGCGCGCAGCAATTCGGCCAGCTCGGCGGTCTCGCTGTCGTTCAGCCCGGCCGCCGGCTCATCGAGCAGCAGCAGCCGCGGCTGCGCCATCATCGCGCGCACCACCTCCAGCAATTTCTGGCTGCCCATCGGCAGATCGGTCGCGGCGGCATCGGCAAAGCCGGACAGCCCCACCAGGTCGAGCAGCGCGCCCGCCCGCTCGCGCAGCCGCGCCTCCTCCCGCCGCGCGCCGCCCAGCATCAGCATCTGTGCCGCCGCCCCCGCGCGCACATGCAGATGCGCGCCCGACATCACGTTCTCCAGCGCGGTCATCCCCGGAAACACCCGCGCGCTCTGAAAGGTGCGGATCAGCCCGCGCGCCGCCACCTCGGTGGGCGACAGGCCGATGATGGGCTCGTCGAAA
>DAHWBL010000308.1 GCA_027323595.1 Acetobacteraceae bacterium
CTCACCGCGCTGGCCGGGCGCAACACGATGGTCCGCTCGCTGATCGGGCAGGGCTATCATGGCACCATCATGCCTGCGGTGATCCGTCGCAACATTTTGGAAAATCCAGGCTGGTACACGGCCTACACGCCATATCAGCCCGAGATCGCGCAGGGACGGCTGGAAATGCTGTTCGCGTTCCAGACCATGATCGCCGATCTCACCGGCCTGCCGGTGGCGGGCGCGTCGCTGCTCGATGAAGCGACCGCCGCTGCCGAGGCGATGGCGATGGCGCTGGGCCGGCCGCGCGCGCCGCGTCTGGTCGCGGTTGCGGCCGATCTGCATCCGCAGACGGTCGCGGTGCTGCGCACCCGCGCGATGCCGCTTGGCGTGACGGTCACGGTGATCGAGCCTGGCTGCCGCACACCGCCCGCGGCGGCGGCGGTGATCACGCAATATCCAGGCTCCAGCGGCGAAGTTCGTGATCTGACCGACGCCATCGCCGCCGCCCACGCGGCCGGCGCGCTGGCGATCGTGTGTGCCGATCCGCTGTCTCTCGCGCTGCTCAAGCCACCTGGCGAGATGGGCGCGGACATCGTCGTCGGGTCCGCCCAGCGCTTTGGCGTGCCGATGGGGTTTGGCGGGCCGCATGCGGGGTATCTGGCCACCACCGAGGCGCTGCGGCGCGCGATGCCCGGGCGGCTGGTGGGGCTGTCGGTGGATGCGGACGGCGCGCCCGCGCTCCGCCTCGCGCTACAGACCCGTGAGCAACATATCAGGCGTGAAAAGGCGACTTCCAATATCTGCACCGCGCAGGTGCTGCTCGCCGTGATCGCCGCCGCCTATGCGGTGTGGCACGGCGCGGACGGCATCGCGCGCATCGCCGGGCGCGTGCACCTGCTCGCGCGGATGCTGGCCGAGGCGGCGCGACGCGGCGGCTTCAAGGTCCGGCACGCGCGGTTTTTCGATACGGTGGCGATCGAATGTGACGCCGATGCGATGCTCGCGCGCGCGGCTGACGCCGGCTTCAATCTGCGCCGGCTCGATGATCATGCCGTCGGCGTGTCGCTCGACGAGACGGTGGGTGCGGCCGACATCGCGGCCCTGTGCGCGCTGTTCGGTGCCGCCGCGCCGGACGAGCCGGCCGGGGTGATCGACGCGGATTTGCAGCGCCGCGGCAGGTTCCTCACCGCGCCGGTGTTTGTCGGCAGGCACAGCGAACACGCCATGCTGCGCTGGCTGAAATCGCTGGAGGCGAAGGATCTGTCGCTCACCAGCGGCATGATCCCGCTTGGCTCCTGCACCATGAAGCTGAACGCGGCGGTGGAGATGCTGCCGATTTCGCTGCCGGGATTTGCCGATATCCATCCCTTCGCCCCGCGCGAGCAGACCGAGGGCTATCTTGAACTGATCGGGCGGCTTTCGGAATATCTTGCTGCCATCACCGGGCTTTCGCACGTGTCGGTGCAGCCCAATGCCGGCAGCCAGGGCGAATATGCCGGGCTGCTGGCGATCCGCGCCTATCATGCCGCACGCGGGCAGGCGGTGCGTGATATCTGCCTGATCCCGGCGTCCGCGCACGGCACCAACCCGGCAAGTGCGGTGATGGCCGGGCTGCGCGTGGTGGTGGTGGCGTGCGACCGCGGCGGAAATGTCGATCTTGATGACCTGCGCGGCAAACTTTCCGCGGAGCCCGGGCGGGTCGCGGCGCTGATGATCACCTATCCGAGCACGCATGGCGTGTTCGAGGCATCGATCCGCGAGATCTGCGCGCTGGTGCACGACGCCGGCGGCCAGGTCTATATGGACGGTGCGAACATGAACGCGCAGGTCGGCATCACCTCGCCGGCGGCGATCGGTGCGGATGTGTGCCATCTCAATCTGCACAAGACCTTCTGCATTCCCCATGGCGGCGGCGGACCCGGTGTGGGCCCGATCGCGGTGGCCGCGCACCTTGCGCCACATCTGCCCAATCACCCGATGCGCGAAGATGCCGGGCCTGCGGGCGGTGTGGGCCCGGTGGCGGCAGCACCGTTCGGCAGCGCGCTGATCCTGCCGATCAGCTACGCCTATATTCGCCTGATGGGAGCGCAAGGATTGCGACGCGCGACACAAATGGCGATCCTGGCGGCGAATTATATCGCCGCGCGCCTGCGCCCGCATTATCCGGTTCTGTTCAGTGGCCCGGACGGGCTGGTGGCGCATGAATGCATCATCGATTGCCGCGCCTTCGTCGCCGAGGCCGGGGTCAGCGTGGAGGACATCGCCAAGCGGTTACAGGATTACGGGTTCCACGCGCCAACCATGTCCTGGCCGGTCGCCGGCACCTTGATGATCGAGCCGACCGAGAGCGAACCGCTCGAAGAACTCGACCGGTTTTGCAACGCGATGATCGCGGTGCGCGCCGAGATCGCGGCGATCGCCGAGGCGCGCATGGACCGGCTCGACAACCCGCTGAAGAACGCGCCGCACACGCTGTCGATGCTGCTCGCCGAACCCTGGACGCACCCATATTCGCGCGCGCAGGCGGCGGTGAGCGATGCGGGCAAATACTGGCCGCCAGTGCGCCGGGTGGATAACGTGCACGGCGACCGCAATCTGATTTGCAGTTGCCCGCCGGTGGATTCCTACGCGCTCGCGGCGGATTGAACCGCCTGGCGCTCAGGCGGCGGCCAGCCTGGTGGCGTGATAGGGGCGGTCATCCATCTGCCATTGCAGGGTGGCCGCCATCAGCCCGATGGCGATCAGCGTGAGCCAGGCGAGCGTGTAGGCGCCGGTCATGTCGAGCACGATGCCGCCCATCCAGGAACCGGCGAAGGCGCCGAACTGGTGGCTGAAGAACACCACGCCGAACAGCGTGTTGAAATGTCGCAGCCCGAACATGCGCGCGATCAGGCTGCTGACAAAGGCGTTCACGCCGAGCCAGGTGAAGCCCATCGCCGCGGCGAAGATGAGCGTGGTGGTGGGTGTCACCGGCACGGCGAGATAGATCGCGATGCAGGTGGTGCGAAAAAGATAGGTGGCGGCGAGCATGTGCCGGTCGAGGAAATATCGGCCCAGATAGCCCGATGCGTAGGAACCGATGGCGTTGCACACGCCGATCAGCGCGAGCGATTCGGCGCCGACGTCGGCGGACATGCCGCACAGCCCGATATAGCGGGGCAGGTGGGTGGTGATGAACATCAACTGAAAGCCGCAGGCGAAAAACGCGATGGTCATCGCGACAAATCCGCGATGGCCCGCGGCCGCGCGCAATGTTGCCGACAGGCTCTCGATCTCATGCGCCGGTGGCACCGCGCCGCGCGTGGCAACCGCCCTGCCGCCGCGCAGCATGATGGTGAACACCACCATCACCAGCGCGATCGCGGCATAGGCCAGCAACGCATATTGATAACCCATCGTATCGATCAGGTTTTGCCCGAGCGGGGCGAACACCAGGATGCCAAGCGTGCCCGCGGCCGAGACGATGCCCACCACCTGCGTCCGGCGTTCCGGCGGCGCGGCGCGCGCCACCGCACCCAGCAGAACGCCAAAGCCGGTGCCCGCGACGCCAAGCCCGGTGAGCAGCCCGGTGCCGACATCAAGCGCCACGAAGCCGGACTGCGCGGTGCCCATCAGCACCAGGCCGAGCACATACAGCAAGGTGCAGCCCAGGATCACCACGCGCGGGCCGAAACGATCCGCCATCGCGCCGATCACCGGCTGGATGCTGCCCCAGATCAGGTTCTGCAAGGCCATCGCGAAGCCGAAGCTCGCCGCCGAAACACCGATGCTCTCGGTCATCGGCGTCTGGAACAGGCCGAAACATTGCCGCAGGCCCATCGAGATGATGATGATCGCCGACGCCAGCATGACCGTGCGCCAGTCGAACGGGGTCGCGGATTGCGTGAGGTTTCTGGCCATGCTCACTCCCTCGATTTGGGAGTTTTCCCGACCTCGCGAATGCGTGGCAAGATGCCCCGGCGGGGTTGTGCTATGCGCGGGCGGGGGTGCGGTTTGGGTGACGCGAATGGATGAGGATGGTGGCAGCGACGAGCCGGTGCTGCGGATCACGCGGGAAAATTTGCTGGACGGCTCGCTGATCGCCTATGCGCGCTCGGTCGCGCCGCCGGACATGCGCATCCGAACCGACGCCGAACTCGACGCGAGTCTGGCCGCGACCCTGGCCACGCACGGTCCGGGCGAGGATGTCGAATTGTTCGCCTATGGCTCGCTGATCTGGAACCCGGTGGTGCATTGTGCGGCGCAAACGCGGGCTGTCGTGCATGGCTGGCACCGCAAATTCTGCCTGCATCTGACCAGCGGGCGGGGCTCACCCGAGCAGCCCGGCCTGATGCTGGCGCTGGACCGCGGCGGCGCCTGCGTGGGAGGTTCCCTGCGTATTCCGGCGGCGATCGTGCGCGAGGAACTGGCGCTGGTCTGGCGGCGGGAGATGTTCACCGGCTCGTACGAGGCGCGCTGGCTGCACGGACGGGTTGGCGACGCGCCGGCCCGGCTGCTGACCTTCGTCGCGAACCGCGCGCATCCGCGCTATATCGGAAATCTGGACGAGGCCAGGATCGTGCGGCGGATCGCCAGCGCGCGTGGCCACCTGGGCAGCAACCGCGAATATCTGGAGCAGACGGTTGCCGCATTGCGTGCGCGCGGCTTGCGTGACGCCAACATGCAGCGTCTGCTGCGGCTGGTCGCCGCGACCGATTGACATGCCTCGTTGCATTTGCAACCTTGAAGTCGGCCCGAGCAATCGGCAGGGGAGGAAAAAATGACAGAAGCCATGACCGCCGGCGCGGCGGTGTCGGACCTTGATCCGTTTTCGATGGCGTTTTTCGACGACCCGTATCCCGCGCAGGAAAAACTGCGCGACGCCGGGCCGGTGGTCTATTTTCCGCAGTATCAGGTCTATGGCGTCGCCCGCTTCGCCGAGGTGAAGGCGGTGCTTGAGAACTACGCGGATTTCTGTTCCGGCCGTGGCGCCGGCCTGCAGGATTTCGCCAAGGAGAAGCCGTGGCGCCAGCCATCGCTGCTGCTGGAGAAGGACCCGCCGGAACATACCGGGCCACGTCGCGTGCTCTCACGCATTCTCGCGGCTCCGGCCCTGGAGGTTTTGCGAGCGACCTTCACCGCCAAGGCGGC
>DAHWBL010000250.1 GCA_027323595.1 Acetobacteraceae bacterium
TTCCGTTTGCGCGGCGTTCTGGTTGGAACCGTCGCCTATCACACATATCCGGCGATGCTTGGGACGAGGTTGCCGATCGCTTCCCTGCAAACCGGAGACATCGATATCGCACAGTTCTCGGACGTGTCGATCGCGGTCGAGGACAGCACTCCGGTTATGTTGGACGTGCTGAGGGAAGTGGACCCGTCGTTTCGGCCGATTTCGTCTGTCGCCGATGACCGCAGGGTGACGACCTACGAAGCAACAAGCGGAATTCGGGTGGATTTTCTGACGCCGAACCGCGGCCCCGAAAAACGGTCGCCAGAGGCTCTTCCAGCGCTTGGAACGGATGCTCAGCCACTTCGTTTTCTGGATTTCCTGATACGCGATCCGGAGCCTGCGGTGCTGCTCCACGGGACCGGAATTTATGTGCTGGTTCCCGCGCCACAGAGATATGCCGTTCACAAGCTGATCGTCGCCCGCCGGCGACCGGCAGGCAACGTCAAACGCGGGAAAGACCTCCAGCAGGCGGAAGCTCTTTTTGACGTATTGATCAGCAAGCGCCCACATGAGCTGCGGGCCGCGTGGCGAGAGGCGTGGGCAAGGGGAAAGACTTGGCGACAGCTTCTTGGTGAGGCTCTCGGCCTGGTTTCCACGGAAGCCCGAGACCGCATACTCAAGGCCGTTGACGCGACGCGCTCCATAATACCGGGGCTGGATCTGCGGTTTTCGGCACCGCCCGCGCGATATGATTTCGACCGTGACGTTGTGACATTCTACGGTGAATCGGGTGATGCGAGGGTCCGCTGCTCGGTAAGCCGAGAGGCATTGGACGATCATTTCGGTGCCGACGGGCTCGGCAAGGACGGACGCGTGATGAAGTTTCGGCAGAACCGCGAGACTTTCGAAACCATGCTTCGAACCAAATATCTTACCTGGCCTGTCGAAGAGCATGGCGCGGTGTTGATCAAGACCGGCGACGTCGAAAAGCTGCTCGAACGCATTTGATGGGGTGTACTAGCTCCGGCGCCGTCCGCCAGGGATTCCGATCGGTCCCGCCCGCCGCGCCATCACCGCAATTCATGGGCGCATGATGCAAATCGATTGGCCGGGGCGGCGTGAAGTCCCGAAGCTGGGGCAAAGCCGGGAGGATGCGATGGCGCGGGAGAACGAGGTCGATATCGGTTCCATGGTGGACCGCGCGCCGCTGTGCGGGCTGCATTACCTGGTCGTGCTGCTGGCGTTTCTTGCCGTGGTGATCGACGGCTATGACATTTTCGTCGCCGGTTTCATCGCCCCCAACCTGGCGCGCGAGTGGCACACCCCGCCGCAGCAGATCGGCAGCATGTTCTCCATCGGGCTGCTCGGCGTGGTGATCGGCGCGCCGCTGCTGGGCATGCTGGGCGACCGGGTGGGGCGGCGGCGGGCGATCGTGTTCGGCTCGATCTTCTACGGGCTGGTGACGCTGGCCAGCCTGTGGACCACCGAGATCGTCGGCTTCACCGCGACCCGCTTTCTGGTCGGGCTCGGGGTGGGCGGGGTGATCCCGTCGGCGCTGGCGCTGGTGGCGGAGTTCATTCCCGCGCGGCATCGGTCCGTGGCGATGCTGCTGCTGATGGTGGGCGCGCCGGTGGGGCAGTTGCTGCCGGGGCTGACCGCGGGGCTGCTGGTGCCGGTGTTTGGCTGGCACGCGCTGCTGTGGGTGGGCGGGCTGGCGCCGATCGGCATCGGGCTGATCTGCTGGGCGGTGCTGCCGGAATCGATGAAATATCTGGCGCTGCATCCGGCGCGGCAGGGCGAGCTGGCGGCGCTGGTGACCCGGCTGGGGCCGCAGCCCGCACCGGCCGCGGGCGCGGTGTTCGTCAGCCATGAGCCGGCGCTGCTGGCCTCGTTCTCTCCCGCGCCGCTGCTGCGCGGCGGGCTGATGGCGGCGACGCTGCTGGTGTGGTTCTGCCTCGCGATGGGGATTTTGTCGGTCTATTTCATCTCGTCGTGGCTGCCCTCGATGTTGCAGGCCACCGGGATGACCGGCGCGGAAACGGGCTTGCGGATGTCGGTGCTGTCGGTGGGCGGCACTTTCGGGGCGGCGATCGGCGCCTGGCTGTTTCATCGGCTGGGGGTGCGCTCGATCCTGCTGACCGGGATCGTCGGCGGGGCGATGATGTTCTTGCTGGGCACCGACGGGCTGAGCGCGGGGCAGCTGGTGGCGCTGATGTTCGCCGCGGGGTTCTGCGTGATCTCGTCCATCAACGCGGTGGAATGCGTGATGGGGCAGATCTACCCGACCGCGATCCGCGCGCTGGGCGCCGGCTGGGGCCTGGGGGTGGCGCGGGCGATCTCGATGATCGGGCCGTTCGTGGGCGGGCTTCTGATTGCCGCCCATCTGCCCAGCCAGGTGCTGTTCGCGGTGCCGGCCGGCGCGCTCGCGCTGTGCGGGCTGGGCGCGATCGGGCTGCGCATGGTGATCGGCCCGCGCGTCACCGGCTGGACGCCGCAGGCGGCGCGCGGGTGACGCGCTCAGCGAGACATTATCAGACGCTGCCGGCGACGTAGGCCTTCAGGCTTTCGGCCTCCTGCTCGGCGGTCTCGATGCGGGCCTTCACCACATCGCCGATCGAGACCAGGCCGACCAGCCGGTCACCGTCGAGCACCGGCAGATGGCGGAAGCGGCCTTCGGTCATCATGGCCATCGCCTCGGTCACGGTGACGCGCGGGCTGGCGGTGCGGATGTGGCGGGTCATGACCTGCTCGACCGACATGCCCAGCGCGGGGGCGCCGTGGGTGGCGATGACGCGGACGATGTCGCGCTCGCTGAGCATGCCCAGGATGTGGCGCTGGTCGGCATCATCGGTGACCGGCACAGCGCCGATGCGGTGTTCGGCGAGCGTGTGGCAGACCTCGGCGATGGAGACGTGTGGACCCACGCTGACGATGTCATTGCCCTTGTTGTGCAGGATGGCGGCGATGGTCATGGCGGTTCTCCCTGAAGCAGATTGCCGGCGCGTTGGCCGGTGACGGACGCTTTGGGCACGCGCGACTGGAATCGATGGCTGAAATACGGAGCGGCGTAAATCGCCGTTTAACTGTGCGCCGATCGCGCGCGGGATGCAAAAAGAACCCGTGCGGTGCAACAAAATCCGACATCGACCCGGCTCAGGGCAGCCTGTGCGGCGCCGGCAGGGCGGGCGGGTCGGCCAGGGCGTGCTGGGCGGCGACCAGCGCCAGTTCGTCGGCACCGGTGGCGCGGGTGGCGGCGAGCACGCATTCGACCGCGCCGACCGCTTTGGCCAGGGCGTCGGGCGGCGGCAGGCCGGCGAGCAGCCGGCCGAGGAACAGGGCGGCGAGCAGGTCTCCCGCGCCGGAGAAATGTCCGTCCAGGCGCGGGCGGCGCAGCAGCAGGTCGCCATCGGGGCCGTGCAGCAGAAGGTCGAGCATGCCCGGCGGGGTTTGCTCGGTGACCAGCGAGCTGACCAGCACCAGGCGCGGCCCGCCCGGGCGCATCCGCGCGGACAGCGCGGCGGCGGCGGCGCGGGCGGCGGGCAGGCTGGTGGGCACGGTGCCGGCGAGCAGGCCGAGCTCGAACTGGTTGGGGGGAAGGATGTCGGCGCGCGGCAGGGCGCGGGCGGCCAGCAATGCGGCGATGGCGGGCGCGACATAGAGGCGGCCATCGTCGCCCAGCACCGGGTCGCAGCAATACAGCGCGGTGGCTTGCATGCGGGCGGGCAGATCGAGCGCGATGGCGGCGTTGGCCTCGGTGGCCAGATAGCCGGTCAGCAGGGCGGCGGCGCGGGCGAGGATACCGCGGGCGGCGACCCCGTCCACCAGGGCGGCGAGCAGGGCCGGGTCGGTCGCCTGGCCGGTGTGGGTGGGGTGGCCGGGGTGGTTGGACAGCAGCGTGGTGGGCAGGGCGCAGACCTCGAACCCGAGGCGTTGCAGCGCGAATTGCGCGGCGGCGTTGCCGACATGGCCGGTGGCGACCCAGGACTGGACCGACAGAACGGTGGGCGGGTTCGTCATCGCGACTCCGGGAGATGGTCAGGCAGCGGCATGGTGAAGCGCAGCGCGGTGGCGAGCAGCCCCTCGCGGAAATAAAAGCGCTGTCCGAGGCTGTTGGCGAGCGGGGTGTCCAGCACCAGCTTCGCGCAGGCCTCCGCGCCGGCGGTTTCGATGAGCGCGCGCATCAGCCGGTGGCCGTGGCCGGCGCCGCGGGCGGGGGCGTCGGTGACCAGATCGTCCACATAAAGATGGCGACCATGCACCAGATTTTCCTGGATGCGATAGCCGGCGAGCGCCACCGGCCGGACGTCCTGCCACAGCGCGAGCAGGCGGTATCCCTGGGCGCGCTGGCGCTGCCAGCGGGCGACGAATTCGGCCGCGGTGGCGAGGTTTGGGCGGAGCTGGCGCATCAGCGCGAAGCAGACGGCGGCCTCGGGCTCGGTGTCGACCGGGCGCGGCGCGGTCATGCCGGGGGCTCCGAAGGGAGCTGCGGGGCGAAGCGCAGGCCGGCGCCGAGGCGGTTCCAGGCGTTGAGGGTGGCGATGGCGACGCTGAGGCGGGCGATCTCGGCCTCGGTGAAATGGGCGCGCAGGTCGGCGTAGCGGTCGTCGGGCGCGCCGGCGTCGGGCAGGAGGGTGAGGCATTCGGCCCAGGCCAGGGCGGCTTGCTCACGGGCGGAGAAGACGGTGGCGTCGTGCCAGGCGGCGAGCAGGTCGAGCTTGATGGCGGCGACGCCGATGCGGCGGGCGACGCCGAGGTGGATGTGCAGGCAGAAGGCGCAGCCGTTGATCTGCGAGGCGCGGATTTTCACCAGTTCGATCAAGGCTTTGTCGAGGCCTGGCGAGTCGGGTTGGCGGCCCAGCGCGACCAGCGCGGCGTAGGCGTCGGGGGCGAGTTTGGTGAAGGCTGGGTAGTCGATGCGTGGGGGGGCGGTCATGGCTGGTCCTTTCGGGGACGGAGGCGTATTGTCAGGGTTCTGACACGTTATCAGGGTTCTTATATGATGGACAGGTCCGATCCGCCGCCCCCCCTGCCCCGCGTGGGCGAAGGCAAGCGCGGCGAGGCCGGCTATCTGGGCTATCTGCTGCGCCAGGCGGCCGGGGCGCAGCGGCACCGGATGGAGCGCGCGCTGGCCGGGCTGGCGGTGACGCCGCCGCAATTCGCGGTGCTGACCATGCTTGCCGCCTATCCGGGGGTTTCCGGCGCGGACCTCGCGCGGCTGGCGCTGCTGACGCCGCAGACGGTGAGCGTGATCGTGGCGAATCTGGAGCGGGCCGGGGCGCTGGCGCGGCGGCGGCATGCGGTGCATGGGCGGATCCTGCGGCTGGAGCTGACCGCGCACGGGCGGGCGCTGCTGGAGCAGGCGCGGGCGAAGGTGCATGTGCTGGAGGCGGAGCTGGGGGCCGGCCTGTCGGACGCGGAGGCACGCGCGGTGCGGCGGTGGCTGGTGGGGGTGGCGGCGGCGACTTGAACCGCGGGACGAAGGGGACTATAGGCGGCGGCTTCGCGTCGCCGGTCGGGATCGGCGGGGCCATCACAGGGATCAGCACCATGAAAGCCGGCATTCACCCCGAGTATCACGAGATCACCGTCATCATGACGGATGGCAGCAGCTTCACCACCAAGTCCTGCGCGGGCAAGGCGGGCGACGTGATGCGGCTGGACATCGATCCCAAGTCCCACCCGGCGTGGACCGGCGTGCAGCGCATCATGGACCGCGGTGGCCAGGTGGCGAAGTTCAACAAGAAGTTCGCCTCGATCGGGTCGCGCACGACGAAGTAGGCCCCCTGCCCGGTCGGCGCGCCGTGCGCGCGCTGACACGGCAGCGTGATTGATATTTTTGTAATGCCGTCCTAGGCAGGCCTGCGATCGTTGGAATCGGCGGAGGCTCGTCTCTCCGATTCGCCGCCAGAACCGGGGACCGCATGCCTCTGTCGCCGAACGCCGCCGCAGCGCCTGATGGCCGGGGCTCGAACCGGGCGGACCCGAACCGGGCGCGCGCGCGGCTGTTGCGGATGCATTACGAAGCGCGGGTCGGGCATATCGGCGGCAATCTGTCGGCGCTGGACGCGATGCTGCATCTGCATGGCGCGGTGCTGGATGAGCGCGATCTGTTCGTGCTGTCGAAGGGGCATTCGGCCGGCGCGCTGTATATCGCGCTGTGGGCGGCCGGGACGATCGACGAGGACGAACTCACCAGATTTCATCGTGACGGCACCACGCTTGCCGGCCATCCGGTGGCGGGCTGGCATCGGCGCATCGTGTTCGCGACCGGCAGCCTGGGGCATGGCGCGGGGCTGGCCGCGGGCGCGGCGCTGGCGCGGCGGCTGCGCGGCGAGCCGGGCGACGTGTATTGCCTGATGTCGGACGGCGAATGCGAGGAAGGCTCGGTGTGGGAGGCGCTGATTTTCGCGCGTCACAACCGGCTTGCCAATCTGGTGTTGCTGATCGACGCGAACGGGTTGCAGGGGTTCGGCGGCACCGACGAGGTCGCGTCGCTGGAGCCGCTTGGCGCCAGGATCAGCGGATTCGGGCTCGATGTCATCGAGATCGACGGGCATGACCCGACCGCGCTGGATGCCGCACTCGCGCGGCGCGGCGACGGGCCGCTGGTGGTGGTGTTGCGCACGGTGAAGGGGCGCGGGGTGTCGTTCATGGAGGGGCGGATGGAATGGCATTATCTGCCGCTCGATGAGGCGCAATATCGGCGCGCGCTGGACGAGCTGGGCCAGGGCTGATGCGCAATGCCTTTTGTTCAGCGATGGTGCGGCTTGGCGGCGAGCGGGATATTCTGTTCCTCACCGGCGATCTTGGGTTCATGGCGCTGGAACCTTTGCAGCAGGCGCTTGGTCCGCGCTTCATCAATGCCGGGGTGGCCGAGCAGAACATGATCAGCGTGGCGGCCGGCGCGGCGAGCCAGGGCGAGCAAGCCTGGGCCTATTCGATCGCGCCGTTCGTCTATGGCAGGCCGTTCGAGCAGATTCGCAACGATGTGTGTCTGCATGATTTCGACGTGAAGCTGGTCGGCAATGGCGGCGGCTATGGCTATGGGGTGATGGGGGCGACCCACCATGCCATCGAGGATTACGGCGTGATGTGCGCGTTGCAGAACATGCGTGTGCTGGTGCCGGCTTTTGCCGATGACCTGGCGCCGGTGGTGGCGCGCATGGCCGACGATCCGCACCCGGCCTATCTGCGGCTGGGGCGCTGTGAGCTGCCGAAGGGCTGGGCGCTGCCGGACTATGCGCCGTGGCGCTGCCTGCTGTCGGGCCAGGCCGGGGTGCTGGTGGCGATCGGGCCTGGCGCGGGCGGGGTGCTGGCGGCGGCGGCGGAGCTGGACGAGGCGGCGCGGCCGGAGATCTGGGTGGTGAGCGAATTGCCGCTGGTCGAGGACAGCATGCCGCCGGCGCTGCTCGCGCGCATCGCCGCCGGGCCCGGGCTGTTCGTGCTGGAGGAGCATGTGGCGCAGGGCGGGCTGGGGCAGATGCTGGCGCTGGCGCTGCTGCGGATGGGGGTGCGGCCGGCGCGGTTCGGCCATTTCCATGCGCATGGATATCTGTCCGGCAGCTATGGCTCGCAGGCGTTTCACCGCGCCGAGAACGGCATCGACCCGGCGCGCGTGCTGGCCGAGATCGATCGCGGCGTGAACGCATGAGCGAGGCGGAATTCGGCGCCCGCGCGCTGCGGTTGCAGGGCCCGATCCTGGTGCTGGGGGCGAGCGGGTTCATCGGCGCCAATCTGCTGCGGCAGTTGCGCGCGCATCGCGCCGATGTGGTCGGCACCAGCTCGACCGCGGGCGCCTGGCGGCTCGAAGGGCTGCCGGGTGAGGCGGTGATCGTGGGCGACCTGCTGATCGAGCAGAGCCTGGTCGCGTTGCTGGATGCGGTGCGGCCGCGCACGGTGTTCAACTGCCTGGCCTATGGCGCCTATTCGTTTCAGACCGACAGCGCGCTGATTTATCGCACCAATCTCGATCTTACGGCGCGGCTGGTGGAGGAGCTGGGGCGGCGGGGGGTGCATCGGTATGTGCATGCCGGCAGCTCATCGGAATATGGCGACGACGCGGCCGGGCCTTCGGAGGACCAGACGCTGCACCCCAACAGCCATTACGCGGTGTCCAAGGGGGCGGCGGCGGGGCTGTTGTATTATGCCGGGCGCAAGCTGGGGTTTCCCGGTGTGAATCTGCGGCTGTATTCGATCTATGGCCCCTATGAGGATTCGTCGCGGCTGGTGCCGACGGTGGTGCTGAAGGCGTTGGCGGGCGAGCAGTCCCATTATGTGGAGCCCACGGTCTCGCGGGATTTCCTGTTCGTCGATGATGCCTGCGCGGCGTTCGTCGATGCCGCCAACAACCTGACCGAGGCGCATTACGGCGATTCCTACAATATCGGCAGCGGCGTGCAGACCACGATCGGCGCATTCGCCGCGACCTGCACGGAATTGTTCGCGCTGCCCGGCGCGCCGCAATTCGACATGCCGAGCCGGCGATGGGACGTGGCGCACTGGTTCGCCAACCCGGCCAGGGCGCGCGACGAGTTGGGCTGGAGCGCGCGGATCGGGCTGCGCGAGGGGCTGGAGCGGATGGCGCGGTGGTGCCGCGCGCTCGCCGAACCGGACCGATATGTGAAATCGTCCAAGAAATTCGGCCGTGACGAGACCTGGAGCGTGTCGGCGATCATCGCCTGCTACAAGGACGGGCAGGCGATTCCGGTGATGCATCGGCGGCTGACCGAGACGTTCGACAAGCTCAATATCGGCTACGAAATCATTTTCGTAAACGACAACAGCCCTGACGATTGCGAGGAGGTCATCCGTGCGATCAGCGCGCGCGACCGCCATGTGATCGGCATTTCGCATGCGCGCAATTTCGGTTCGCAATCGGCGTTTCGCAGCGGCATGGAGATCGCGGGCAAGAATGCCTGCGTGCTGCTGGATGGCGATCTGCAGGACCCGCCGGAGTTGATCGAGCAGTTCGTGGAGCAGTGGCGCGCCGGGTTCGATGTGGTGTACGGGCGGCGGGTGAAGCGCGAGGCGCCGTGGCACATGGCCATTGCCTACAAGCTTTTTTATCTGATTTTCCAGCGGTTTTCCTATATCCCGATCCCGCGCGACGCGGGCGATTTCTCGTTGATGGATCAGCGCGTGGTGCGTTGCCTGCTGGGGTTTCCGGAGCGCGATCTGTTCATTCGCGGGGTGCGCGCCTTCGTGGGATTCCGACAGACCGGCGTGGATTATGTCCGCCCCGAGCGGATGTTTGGTGTGACCACCAACAATTTGTGGAAAAACATCGGCTGGGCCAAGAAGGGGCTGTTGTCGTTCAGCAACACGCCGCTGAACATGCTGACCGCGGCTGGGTTTTCGTTGTTCGGCCTGTCGCTGGTGCTGGGGTTGAGCTATCTGGTGTCGAGCCTGCTGTTTCCGAACGCGGCGCCGCGCGGATTTACCAGCCTGGTGCTGATGGTGATCTTTTTCGGCTCCATCAATATTCTGGCGGTCAGCATCATTGGCGAATATATCGCCAAGATTTTCGAGGAGGTGAAGCGTCGGCCGCATTTCGTCCGGCGCAATTTCATCCGCGACGGCGAGGTGCGCGCCGCCACCGAGGCGCGACGCGACGGGCTTGCCCGTGAACTTTAATGCGCGTGCGCTTTAGCGCGACGATGGCGCGCCGGCTTGCGCGGTGGCCCGGCGGGGTGCTGTTCGCGCGGTTCGTGGGCGTGGGGTTGCTGAACACCGCGTTCGGGTATGGTGTGTTCGCGGCGCTGGTGCTGGCGGGCGGGTGGCCCGGCGCGGCGCTGGTGGTGGCGACGGTGGCCGGGGTGGCGTTCAATTTCCAGACGACGCGGCGGCTGGTGTTTCGCACCGACGGGCGCGGGCGGGTGGTGCGGTTCGTGCTCGTCTATGTCGCAATTCTCGCGATAAACTGGGCAGCGCTCAGGATAACGCGAGGTTTCGGTGTCCCTGATATAGAGGCGCAGGCGGCGCTTGCGCTACCGATGGCCGCGATGTCGTTCGTGTTTCAGCGGGCGTTTGTGTTCAACATCGCGGCGGAACCGGCATGACCCGCGCACCTGGAGGCAGCCGGCGCAACCTAGTGGACACCGCCACCGGATT
>DAHWBL010000319.1 GCA_027323595.1 Acetobacteraceae bacterium
GAAAGAAGCCCGCGGCATCATCCAGAAGGTGATGGACGCCGCCGCCGCCCGCGAGGCCGCCCGCAAGGCGCGCGAACTCACCCGCCGCAAGGGCGTGCTCGACGTCTCCACCCTGCCCGGCAAGCTCGCCGACTGCCAGGAACGCGACCCGGCGAAATCCGAAATCTTCCTCGTCGAGGGTGACAGCGCCGGCGGCTCGGCCAAACAGGGCCGCGACCGCAAATCGCAGGCCATCCTGCCGCTCAAAGGCAAGATCCTCAATGTCGAGCGCGCCCGCTTCGACCGCATGCTCGGCAGCGCTGAAATCGGCACGCTGATCACCGCCCTTGGCACCGGCATCGGCCGCGGCGAGCCCGAGCAGGGCGGCTTTGATGTCGCCAAGCTGCGCTACCACCGCATCGTCATCATGACCGACGCCGACGTGGACGGCTCGCACATCCGCACCCTGCTGCTCACCTTCTTCTTCCGCCAGATGCCCGAGCTGATCGAGCGCGGCCATCTCTACATCGCCCAGCCGCCGCTGTATCGCGCCAAGCGCGGCAACGATGAGCGCTACCTGAAAGATGACGACGCGCTCGAGGCTTTTCTGCTCGACAAGGTTCTGGCCGACGCCACCCTCGCCTATGCCGACGGGCGCACCCTCGCCGGTGCCGAGCTCGCCGACGAGGCGATCTGGCTGCGCGAGGCCTCGCTCACGCTCAACCGCCTCGCCGCCAGCGCGCCGGTGGAGCTGCTCGAACAGGCCGCCATCGCCGGCGTGCTCACCTCCGATCTCGCCCGCGCCCAGGCCGGCGCGCAGGCGCTGGCTGGGCGGCTCGACGCGATCTCGCTGCCCAACGAACGCGGCTGGATGGTGCTCGCCGACGCCGCCGGGCTCACGCTGGCGCGCACCGTGCGCGGCGTCGCCGAACGCCACCTGATCGACGCCGCGGCCCTGCGCAGCGCCGACGCGCGCTGGCTCGATGACCGCCTCGCCGCCCTGGCCGGCCGCTTCGCCTCCCCCGCCACGCTCGATCTGGGCAGCTCCCCCGCCCGCGTCGCCGGCCCGGCCAGCGCCTTCGAGCGCATCATCACCCACGGCCGCAAGGGCCTCGCCATCCAGCGCTTCAAGGGCCTGGGCGAGATGAACCCCGAACAGCTGTGGCGCACCACGCTCGACCCGGCGGTGCGCACCCTGCTCCAGGTCCGCGTCGGCGACGCCGAGGACGCGGCACAGGTTTTCTCCACCCTGATGGGCGACATCGTCGAACCCCGCCGCGACTTCATCGTCGCCAACTCGCTGAAAGTCGCCAACCTCGACGTGTGATCACCCGCGCGGGCGCAGCCGCGCGGCCACCACCGCCAGCACCGAGGCCGCCAGCATCACCGCGCCCATCGGCACCGTGCCCGCGCCCGCCAGCATCGCCACCGTCGCGCCGCCGATCGCGCCAAGCCCGTACTGCACCGTGCCCAGCAGCGCCGAGGCGCTGCCGGCCTGGCCCGCATGCCGCGCGAGCGCCCCCACCGCCGCGTTGGGCGACATCCACCCCGTCGCCGCCAGCATCGCCGTCAGCGGGATGGTCAATCCCCAGAAACCGCTGATGCCACCAAAGCAGAACACCGCCACCGCCGCCGACGACACGGCGAACAGCCCCACCCCCCAGCCCAGCAGCCGCGCGCTGCCCACCCGCACCGCGAGCAGCCCGTTGATCTGCGTCGCGGCGATGAAGGCAAGCGCGTTGGCGCCAAACATCTGCCCGCTGCCCACCGGTGTCAGACCGAAACGATGCTGGTAGATGCCCGGCACCCCGCCCAGATAGGCGAACACCGCGAGCGCCACCGACCCCGCCACCAGCGCATGCGCGGCGAACACCGGCTCGATCAAAATCGCCCGCCACCGCCGCAGCAGCCCGATCAGATCCACCCGCATCCGGTCCTGCGGTGCGAGGCTGTCCGGCAGCGCCCACGCGGCAAGCATAATCGCGGCCACGCCGAACCCGGCCTGAAACCAGAAAATCCCGCGCCAGCCTGTCACGTTGATCAGCAGCCCGCCCAGGCTCGGGGCCAAAATCGGTGCCGCGCCCATCACCAGCATCTGCTGCGACATCAGCCGCGCGGCGCGGTTGCCGGTGACATGATCGCGCACGATGGCGCGCGGGATCACCATCCCCGCCGAGCCGCCGATCGCGCCGAGCACCCGCCACACCGCAAGCCCCGCCATCCCCGAGGCCAGCGCGCAGCCCACGCTCGACACCGTGAACAGCCCCATCCCCAGCAGCAGCGGCCATCGCCGGCCGAAGCGGTCCGACAGCGTACCCTGCATCACCTGGCCGATGCCAAGCCCCAGCAGCCACGCCGCCAGCGTGATCTGCGATGCCCCCGCCGCGGCGGCGAACTCCGTCTCGATCGCCGGCAGGCCGGGCAGATACATGTCGGTCGCCAGCGGCCCGACCGCGCTCACAAAGCCCAGCAGCAGGGGCAGCCATTTCGGAACGTTCATGCAAAAACCTTAAATTTTCGCGCGCGGATGCGCCGCCTGCCACACCGCCATCAGCCGCGCCGCATCGACATCGGTGTAGCGCTGGGTGGTGGACAGGCTGGCATGGCCGAGCAGCTCCTGGATCGCGCGCAGATCAGCCCCGCCGGCGAGCAGATGGGTGGCGAAGGAATGCCGCAGCGCATGCGGCGTGGCATCCTCGCCAAGCCCGGCGAGGCGTCGATACTGCCGCATCGTCCGCTGCGCCACCCCCGCATCCAGCCGGCCGCCGCGCACCCCCACGAACAGCGGCGCATCTGCGCGCGGCGCCTGCGGATGCAGCCGCGCCCACGCCTCCAGCGCGTCGGCCACCGCCGCCAGCACCGGCACCAGCCGCTGCTTGCCGCCCTTGCCGGTGATCATCAGGCTGCCCCGCCGCGCCGCGCCCACCGCGACGAGATCAAGGCCCAGCGCCTCGCCGATGCGCAACCCGCAGCCATACAGCAGCGTGAACAGCGCCACGTCGCGCGCCTGCACCATCGGCGCATCCGACAGCTCGCCGATCTGCCCGGCCACCGCCAGCGCCGACGCCACCGGCAGCGGCCGCGGCAGCTTGCGGCGCGATCGCGGCGTCGCCAGCAGCCGCACCACGGTGTCGTCGATGCCGTGCCGGCGCGCCAGAAACCGAAAAAACCCACGCACCGCGGCCAGATTGCGCGCCCGCGTCGCCACCACCACCCCCTCGCCCGCCCGCCCGGCCTGCCAGCCGCGCAGATCGCCCGCCCGCAGCCCGGCCAGATCATCAAGGCTCGGCGGCCCGCCCAGATGCACCGCCATGAACCCCACGAACTGCGCCAGGTCCGCGCCATAGGCGGCCACCGTGCGCGCCGCCGCCCGCCGCTCGGCGCGCAGATGCTCCAGATATTCCGCCACCGCCTGCTCGGCGCGCATCACCGCGCGCGCCTTGTAAGCGCCCCGCGCCCGGTGCAGACACCCCGCCAATGACCGACCCGACCCATCGGCCCAGCATAGAGCCCGCCGCCGCGCCGCGCCAAAGAAGCCGCCGGGTGCCGGTGCTGCTGCCCTACCCGTTCGCCGGCCCGTTCGATTACGCGGTCCCCCCCACGCTCGACCCCGCCCCCGGCGACGTCGTGCTGGTGCCGCTCGGCCGCCGCCAGGAGATCGGCGTGGTGTGGGATCGCGGCAGCGGCGAGCTGGTCGCCGAACAGCGCCTCAAGCCGATCAGCGCCCTGCTCGACACCCCACCGCTGCCCGCCAGCCTGCGCGGCTTCATCGACTGGGTGGCCGCCTACACCATCACCCCGCCCGGCGAGGTGATGGCCATGGCGCTGCGGGTGCCAGCACTCGCCGCCCCGCCGGTCGCCACCGGCTGGCTGCCCGCCGGCGCCAACCAACCCACCACCAAGGGCCGCGCCAAGGTGCTGGACATCCTCGCCGACGCCACCGCGCGCACCACCGCCGAGCTCGCACGCGCCGCCGGGGTGAGCCCGGGCATGGTCACCGCCATGGCCCGCGCCGGCCTGCTGCGCGCGGTGACCCTGGCCACCCCCACCAGCTTCGCCACGCCCGACCTCGCCCGCCCCGGCCCGGCGCTGAACGACGAACAGCAGGCCGCCGCGGACAGCCTGCGCGCGGCGGTGCGCGCGCGCCAATTCTCCGCCACCCTGCTCGACGGCGTCACCGGCTCGGGCAAGACCGAGGTCTATCTGGAAGCCGTCGCGGCGTGTCTCGCTGAGGGCCGCCAAAGCCTGGTGCTGCTGCCCGAGATCGCGCTGTCGGCGCAATGGCTGGACCGCTTCGCCGCCCGCTTCGGCGTCGCCCCGGCGGTGTGGCACTCCGACCTCTCCCAGCGGGTGCGCCGGCAGACCTGGCGCGCGGTGGCGGCCGGCCAGGCGCCGGTGCTGGTCGGCGCCCGCTCCGCCCTGTTCCTGCCGTTCCCCGATCTGGGGCTGATCGTGGTGGACGAGGAGCACGAGACCGCCTTCAAGCAGGAAGAAGGCGTGATCTACCACGCCCGCGACATGGCGGTGGTGCGCGCCCGCCTCGCCGCCGCCCCGGTGGTGCTGGTCTCGGCCACCCCCAGCCTGGAGAGCCTCACCAACGCCCAGGCCGGGCGCTACCGCCATCTGGAACTGACCGGCCGACACGGCGGCGCCAGCCTGCCCCAGGTCCGGCTGATCGATCTGCGCGACCACCCGCCGCCGCGCGGGCGCTTCCTGGCGCCGCCGCTGGTCGGCGCGATCACCGAGGCGCTGGGCCGCGGCGAGCAGGCGATGCTGTTCCTCAACCGCCGCGGCTACGCCCCGCTCACTTTGTGCCGCGCCTGCGGGCACCGCATGCACTGCCCGCATTGCACCGCCTGGCTGGTCGAGCACCGCGCCCGCGCCACCCTGCAATGCCACCATTGCGGCCACGCCGAACCGATCCCCACCCATTGCCCGGTCTGCAAGGCCGAGGCGAGCCTGGTGCCGGTCGGCCCCGGCGTGGAGCGCATCACCGAAGAGGCGCGCGCGCTGTTTCCCACCGCCCGGCTGCTGGTGATGGCGTCCGACACCATGCGCGGTCCGGCGGCGGCGGCGACCGCGGCGGCGGCGATCGAGCGGCGCGAGGTGGATCTGGTCATCGGCACCCAGATCGTCGCCAAGGGCTGGCATTTTCCGCATCTGACGCTGGTCGGCGTGGTCGATGCCGATCTGGGTCTGGCCGGCGCCGATCTGCGCGCCGCCGAGCGCACCATGCAGTTGCTGCACCAGGTCGGCGGTCGCGCCGGCCGCGCCGCCCATCCCGGCCAGGTGCTGCTGCAAACCTACACGCCCACCCACCCGGTGATGGCCGCCCTAGCCGCCTCCGACCTGCCCGGCTTCATGCGCGCCGAGGCCGCCGCCCGCGCGCCGGGCCACTGGCCGCCGTTCGGCCGTCTGGTGGCGCTGATCGTCTCCTCGCTCGACCCCGCTTCCGCCGACGCGGTGGCGCGCGATCTGGGCCAGGCCGCCCCGCACGGTCCGGGCATCAGCGTGCTCGGCCCCGCACCCGCGCCGCTCGCCCTGCTGCGCGGCCGCCACCGCCGCCGCCTGCTGCTGAAGCTGCGCCGCGACCTGCCCCACCAGCCATTGCTGCGCGACTGGCTCGCCCGCGTGCCGCACGGCACGGGCGTGCGGGTGGATGTGGATGTCGATCCGGTGAGCTTCATGTAGGCAACGCCGCCTGGCACCGCCTTTTCGGAGCCTGCGATGGACGCTCGCGGGGGCACGATTTGCTCCCTGCCTCTCACCTCACACCGCCGTGTTGCACCACGATACCCCCCATGCTAGAGGCTCGCCGCGCCGGCACCGGGCCGGTATTTTCACAACGGATCGGACCGACGTGGCGGATACGACAGGCTCCGGAGCGACAGGCGGG